>JBDHGR010000672.1:0-2393 GCA_039589815.1 Gemmatimonadota bacterium
GGTGAAAACATCAATACCTACAGCGGCTACCCTCGTCTCGTGGGAGAAACCGGCGGGAAGGACTTCATCATCCCCCATCCGTCCGCTGATCCACAGCCCGTCTCCACCGCCATTCTCAGGGGCGCCTTCGAGTACCAGGGCCAGAAATGTAGCGCCGCCTCCAGGATCTATCTCCCCGAATCCATCTGGGCGGAGATCAAGGACGGTCTCATCAGGGACGTCGACGGAATCGCCATGGGGGACGTCCGCGATTTCCGAAACTTCATGGGGGCCGTAATCGACAAGCCTGCCTTTGACAAGATCACCGGGTATATCGACAGAGCCCGTGAGTCCGACGATTCGGAGATCGTGGCTGGTGGGACGTACGACGGATCGAAGGGATACTTCATCCGGCCCACCATCATCCTCGCCAAGAAACCCGACGTGGAGTGCATGTGTGACGAGATCTTCGGTCCGGTGGTTACGGTCTATGTCTATCCCGACTCGGAATGGTCCGAGACCCTGAAACTGGTGGACCAGACCGGAGATTATGCCCTCACTGGGGCCGTTTTCTCCCGGGACCGGGCGGCCATCCTGGAGGCGACCAGGGCCCTTCGTTTCGCTGCTGGGAACTACTACATCAATGACAAACCCACCGGGGCCGTGGTCGGCCAGCAACCCTTCGGGGGTGCCAGGGCAAGCGGCACCAACGACAAGGCCGGATCAAAGATGAACCTGCTCAGGTGGGTATCTGCCCGGACCATGAAGGAGACGTTCGTTCCCCCGACCTCCTACGGTTACCCCTTCATGGGAGAAGAGTAGCGGCAGGGATGGGCCTGCCTGATTCTCGTACGAACCAGGTGGTCCTGTCGAAGAAGAACAAAGGCCCGGGGTCGTCCCCGGGCCTTTGTTGTCCTTCCCGCTCCGGCTCAGGTGAGATTCTGAAGAAGGTCGCTCAGGGCCCGGTATTCCCCTGAGACAGAGTTGTGGAAGACCAGGCGACGCTGTACCAAACGCCCGAGGGTTTCCTCCATACCGTTCCCGGGGAGGAGGGCCGAAACCTCCCCGGCTTTGAGGCGCCCCCTTCCTTCTACCGCTTGCCAGACCTCAACCTCTTTCCAGGACGTGGAGCCGATGAGCTCGAAGGTGCCCGACTCAGTCTCGGCCACGGCTGCCAGGGTCTGACGTTCCAGCACGACCTCGATAGGATCCCGATGCAGTTCCTGAATTCCCCGGAAGACGAAGAAAGCTTCCCTTGGCCGGTCCTTCTCCATAAACCTCAGGAGAAGTTTGGCCACGACCTCATCCGCACAAGAGAAATCGATGACCGTCACCTGGGAAAGATCGATGACAGAGAGACTCACCGGACCGGTCTCCTCGGCCAGGACGTTCTCGATGGCAAGGCGCACGGCCTGACCCGTGTGCCGGGTTACGAGTGAGGAATAGAGGGAGGCCACGTTCCGCCGGACCAGGCGGCCCACATCGATGGAGATCGGACCCATCCCGAAATCAGGCATCGTCCACCACCCGAGCCGGGAGGATGATGTGGATCTGAGCTCCCGGGAAGGACGGCAGATTCTCTTCCAACGGCGGGGCGTCGTTCCAGGAGGGGACGTCCGCGATTCGGGCCGTTCCACTCCGGATGGAAATGGCACCATCCCACCGGCGCACCTGCTTCCGGATCTGCTGGATTCCCTGACCCCTCCCGGAATCCGGAAACCGGGTCAGGCCATGTATAAAAGCGGCTTCCAGAGCGGTAGCGTCCCCCCAACGATTCCCGAAGCGGGTGGCGTGAGTGTCCGCGAGAGAGCCACGGAACCCCTTTCCGACATCGGCCACACTCAGAATCAAGACCTGCCGCCCCAGCCTCTTTGCCCAGGTGTAGCTCTGGGCTGCCACCCAGCCGGGGGCGTCGGCGTGTTCGATGATATTCTGGCACACCTCGGAGAGTATGACGCTGAACTGAACCACAGCCGATGTGGCGTAGTTCAGTGTCTTTGAGAGTATGGCCCCCGCCTGTTGTTGGACTCTGTCCACAACGGCGTGGATATCGGTATTGGTCGTGATGGGGGTGATCTCCAACAGGACGTCGGAGCTGCTCCAGGATCGGCGGGGGCCCTTTATCTCGATGTCGAAGACCGTCTCCGCTACCTCGAAGAATCGCATCCGCGCCAGATAGGTGGTTACATCCGCACCCTCTACCAGTTGGAGCCTGGGAGGGGCCCCATGCCGATCCCGGGCGACGGTCCCCGCAGCCAATAGGCCGATGATGCCACTCGGATCCACCCACCGTAGGTGCCGGCCGTCGAACAGGACCTTGCCGTCTTCCCCTTTTACCAACTCCAACGCCAGCTGGTCGAAGGCTGAGGCATCAAGGGTTCCCGGAACAGGAATGATCTGCAAAAGTGCTCCCG
>JBDHGR010000673.1:0-2393 GCA_039589815.1 Gemmatimonadota bacterium
CTGGATGGAGCGGGACGGCTCCATCTGGATCAACGACCAGGAAGTCGCCATGGAGGAGGTGTCCGACGTAGTGTTGCCTCTCTACGCGGCGTCGGAGCGTCATCTTGTCATCTCGATTCGAGGTGATCGCGAGACCCCTTATGTCTTCCTGGACCAGTTACAGACTGAGTTGGTTTCCGCCGGAGTGGTCCGCGTAGTGTTCGCTACCGCACTCGAGCGGCAGATGGGGGGTGCTAGACGATGAACGCACAAGGAGTCCCGGCTGAGGCCGGATCGGGAATCACGCTCACCGCCAACGATCGGTTCAAGCGTTCCTTTGGAACTTGGTTCTGGGGATCCATGATCGTGGCCACTGTGGCGCACTTCGCCCTCTTCTTCTTCTTCCCAGAACTCACGGCAGAGGACGTTTCTGTTGTCTCCGACCAATTCGAAGCCATCGAGCTTCCGCCGGAGATCGAGATCCCGCCCCCGCCTGAGCAGATCGCCCGGCCGGCGACCCCGGTGATCGCGGCGGCAGATATCAGCGAGGACATCACGATCGCACCCACGACGTTCGAGGACAATCCGGTCGAGGATCTTCCACCTCCGCCGGATGAGATCACAGCCACCGACATTTCTGCGGCTCCCACCTTTACGCCCTATACGGTCCGCCCCGACATCAAGAACCGGGCGGCGGTGGCCCGAGCGCTTGAAAGGGAGTATCCCCCCCTCCTGAGGGACGCGGGGATCGGAGGCACGGTGCAGGTCTGGTTCTTCATCGATGAACAAGGGGCAGTTGTGAACACCCAGGTGAACGAGTCCTCGGGTCACAAAGCCCTTGACGATGCTGCCATTCAGGTGGCCGGCATCATCGAGTTCACCCCGGCCCTGAACCGGGATAAGAGAGTCCCGGTTTGGATTTCTCTGCCCATTACCTTCACTACTCGATAGGGACGGGCGCAGAGGACCCCACGTTTTCAAGAGATTGGCCTCGCCGGCGCCCCCGGCGAGGCCTCTTTTTTTGCGCTAGGGACGGGCATCTTGCGCTAGGGACGGGCATCTTGCGCCAGGGACGGGCATCTTGCGCCAGGGACGGGCATCTTGCGCCAGGCATGGCGCGCAGCGCCGAGATCGGCGCTAAAATAGGAGTGTATGTACGAGAGACGCCTAAAAGAGAACCTCCCTCGAGTGCGGGAGGCCATTGAAAGAGCGGCCGGCCGGGCCGGGCGAGATCCAACGGAAGTGACCCTGGTGGCCATAACCAAGGCTCACCCCTTGGAGGCCGTTGAGGCAGCGCTTGCATTGGGAATCCGAGATCTGGGTGAGAACCGGGCCGACGAGCTGGAAACGAGAGTGGGACTCCTGGGGCATGCCGCGGCGACCTGGCATATGGTAGGACATGTCCAGAGTCGAAAGGCAAAGCAGGTGGCGAAGGCGTGCGATCTCATCCACTCCGTGGACACGCTGAAACTCGCCAGGAGGTTGTCCGGATTTGCGTCAGAACAGGAAAGGCGGATCCCAGTTCTTCTCCAGGCGAACCTCTCTGGAGAGGACGCGAAAAGCGGGTTCAGCCCGGATCGGATGTTGGATGTCGTCCATGAGGTCGTGGAGCTGGATGGCCTGGAGGTACGAGGCCTCATGACGATGGCTCCATTCACAGAGGATGAGAAGGTCCTACGAAGCACCTTCGCGGGTCTTCGGAAGATCCATGAGGATGTGGGCAGCCTCCCCGGCTATGAGGGGCGGGAGTTGTCCATGGGCATGACCAATGATTTCGAGCTGGCCGTGGAGGAGGGGAGCACCATGGTCCGCATAGGAACCGCACTTTTTGGGGAGCGTCCGAGATGATCGACCTGACACCACTCGACGTCCGGAAGAAAAGAGGGGATTTTCGCCGGATTCTTCGGGGTTATGACCCCGAGGAGGTGGACACGTTCATGGACCTCGTGGCTGAGCGGTTTGAGGAGTTGGTGAGGGAGAACCTCGCTCTCGCCGATAAGAACGGTCGTCTCGAGGGCCAGTTGGAGGCCCTGGAGGGGCGTGAGACTGCGGTCCAGGAGGCCCTGGTGTCAGCCCAGAAGCTCCGGGAGGAAGTGAAGGACCAGAGCCAACGGGATGCGGAGGTCCTCCGGGGTCAGGTCAAACGTGAGGCCGAATTGGTGAAGGCTGAAACCGATTCTGAGATCGGTCGCCGGCTGGTGGAGGCGGAAGGCCTGGTACGGGAGCGCCAGAGAGCTCTTGAAGAGCTGGAGCGGAGCCGGCTCAAGTTCCTGAAGTCTTTCCGCAGCCTCCTGGAGAGGGAGCTGGATGCCGTGGATGTAGAGGAAGCACGGCGGCCCCTGGAGGACCTGACCTTGGAGCTGGAATTCCGGGGATGGATGCCCAGCGGGCAGGTGGACGAGGAGGACTCTGCT
>JBDHGR010000674.1:0-2372 GCA_039589815.1 Gemmatimonadota bacterium
ATTCTTCGACACAAATGTGGACCTCATCCCCCCATATCCACGATCTCCTCATAGCTGGCAGGATCCCACTGGGGCTTTTCTGCCGAGTTACCCACTTCGAGGCCCAGATAGAACATGAGCTGCGTGGTGTTGGTGGCTTTCGTGATGTCCATCTTCTCCACTTCGTCATCGACCCCATGGTAGTCCTCGTGGGTTCCACAGAAGAAGAAGAGGATCGGGACCCCACGACGGGCAAAGTTGAAGTGGTCGGACCGCCGGTAGAAATTCTCGTCGGGCCATATATCATCGGAGGCCGTGAGGTTCAGTTCCGGATGTTCCGCGTTTACCCGGTTCAAGGTTTCACCCAGGTCCGAGTGCTCCTTGCCGATGACTACGATTGAGTCCGGGGCATTTCTGGAGATCATGTCGGCATTCAAGTTCGCCACCAACTCCCCAGGGGTCACTCCCGGGTTCTCGGCGAAGAACCGGCTTCCCCACAAGCCGCTTTCCTCCCCACTCACCGCCAGGAATACCATGGAGCGTTTCGGAGGCTCGGCCAGCATGGCGAAGGCTTCAGCCAATTCCACAACGGCGATGGTGCCGGACCCATCATCGTCGGCTCCATTCCGGATGCTGTCTCCCGCCTCGTTGGGCCGGCCGACACCGACATGGTCCATGTGTCCGCTGAAAACGATGTACTCGTTCTTCAGCTCTGGATCGCTGCCCTCCAGGATCCCGACGCTGTTGGGCATATCGAATCCGTCCAACTCTTGAGTAACCACAGCGATGTTGATCTCGAGGTCCGGTACGTCGATCAGAGCAGCCTCGGCCCCACCCGCCGCCATGAGCCGGGATACCTCGACACCGTGACTGGCGAGAAGAGGCTCCAGGCTGGTTTGCCGCATGTTCAGCATGGCTGGCCCACTGCCCGAGGTGTCCGACCACGGCAGAATCCTCTGCCGCTGATTCTTGGCCCTCTCCACCGCCGCGGACCAATCCTCATCCGAGCTCTGGTCGACGAAAATCACCGAAGCCGGTTCGGCATCCGTCATTCCGGAAGGGGTCCGCATTCGCCGCCGGCCCGTGGTCGAGGGCCTTTGGACAGGTAGGATGACCACGTGCTTTCCGGTAATCTGGTCAGGCGGAAGGTCCTGAGCCTGAGCAAGGTTACCGGCCAACACAACGACGGTGCCGGTCACATCAGTACTGCCAGCACCCCGCATGGGGATCAGGTCGGTACCAAACTCGAGGTTCGGCCCGCCGGTGACACTGGCAGAGGAAGCCTCGAAATCCATCGCCACTTCGCCAACATGGTAGTTCTGGATGAATCCTCCGTCGTCCCCGCCGGGCTTCAGCCCGTAACGCTTGAATTCTTCGGCAATCCATTCGGCTGTCATGTCGAGTCCAGGGCTGGGATTCGCCCTGCCCATCATGGAGTCGTGGGCGATGACACCTATTTTCTGGAGGAAGTCCGCTTCGTTGATGGAGGCCACAGCCTCCTCGACGGGAACCCCTCTCTGGCAAGCAAGAAGGCCGGGTGCAAAGAGGATCGCCAGGAGTGCAAAACGTCTCATTGTAAAGTCCTCGGTTTTCGGCATGGGGAAGGAGTTTGAGAAACCTCTTCTATCTTTTCAAATCGGGGCGGAAGGATAACCCTGGTTCGTTCCCAGGGACAGCACGGAGAATCGGGTACGGTTGACCCGCTTCCAACGACTCCGTGACAAGGCCCCAGGCCACGAGGCCGTCATCGGACCTGGGCTCCAGGAGCCTGAAGATGAGGCGAGCCAACGGTTGGTCCATGGGCACCATGATAGTCCCCCGGGCCAGGGCGGCGGGCTGGGGTGATCCGTAGCTTCCCCAAACTTGCTGGGCCCGGTGCCCCTGGTATTCCCTCTCGGAGGTAGAGACGGAATCAAGCTGGAACGCCTCTACTTCCAGACCCGAGGGAGCCTCCTGAACCGTGACGGTTGTCACCCCATGGGCTGCCAATAGCTCGACGACCCCCTGCAAGTCCGGAGGCACGAAGTAGGCTGGTGGCACCCTCTCCCATTCTGTGGGGTGGAAGGTACCATACTCATACATCTCGGTGGGTGTCTGGGTGTCCGTCCTCAGCAACATTCGTTGGCCGGACACGGGGTTCTCTTCCTCAACGACCTCCCCCATGAGAATGGTCACCGGGTCATCGGAGCGTTGGATCTCGAACTGGAGACCCAGCGACTCACCCACGAGGGACGTGGCGTCGGCCCGGGCCGTCCGCGCTTGGATTTCCGAAGCGTTCCTGTGCCCGAACTCGATGATCTCCCTGGTGAACCGATAGGAGATCCCGATCCTCTCTTCGAAAGAAGCATACGAGTACGCTTCTCCCAGGATCCCGAAACGGTTCCGGAGGCCGA
>JBDHGR010000675.1:0-2364 GCA_039589815.1 Gemmatimonadota bacterium
GCGGCGCTGACCCGATCCCAGGACGTTCTCTCAGGATGCCGTCGATTACCCTTCGGACCTCCGGGGAAATCGGGATGACTAACTCCACGCCCTCTTTGTCCGTGTCGGCAGGCCAGCGTATGGACCCGAACGGGCCATCAGAAAGCCGGAGATCTTCGTACCGAAGCTGACAGGCCGCAGAAATCCGTCTCCCAGTGCCGTTGACGATGTCCAGCAGTTCGGAGAGGTAACTCCTCTGTGTCTCCCGCTTCCCGTTCCACCGGATCTCCATTGCGTGCTGATCACTGACGGTCCGAGTGACCTCATAACGATCCTGAGAAGCCACAGGCCGCATCGGGTTCTTCTCTGTTGGGATCTCATACCCTCTGACAGGGTTCTCCCTCACCAGGTATCGGTTCTGGGGGTCAGATCACTTCCGCATGGCCCATCTCACCAAACAACGGTTGAAGTGGCGGAGGACCGGGTAGAGCGCAGATTTGCGGAAGTGGCCGTAGTATTGAATCCAGCCCCGCAGGATTGGATTCCATATGCGTGCCACGTCGTCGAGAGCCACGTCGCTCCACATGTGGATCCGCCCACGCCGCATTTCCTGCCGCATCCGCTTTGCAGCCTCATTGCTTACCGCAGGGCTGAAGTTCGTGAAGAACTTTCCCCATCGGTTCCGCGACCGGCGAGGTCTGAACGTGTACCCCAGGAAGTCGAACTTCTCATGGTGGTACCGCCCCTTTCGCTTCTCATCCTTGCAGTAGACCACCTTCGTCTTCTCAGGATGGAGCTCCAGGTGACACCGCTTGAGGCGCTTCCGAATGCTATCCAGGATTTGCTTCGCCTGCTTCCCCGACTTGCAGTGCGCCACAACATCGTCTGCATAACGCTCGAACGGTACATCCGGGTGCGTCTTACGCATCCAGTCGTCGAACGCCAAATGCAGGAAGATGTTGGCCAACAAGGGGCTGATAACTCCCCCTTGCGGCGTTCCCTTCGTGCGCGGCACCAGCGCCCCATCCTCTTGCATCATGGGCATTTCCAACCACCGTTTGATGTAGAGAAGGATCCACCGGCACTGCGTGTACTTCTCCACCGCACGCATCACCAGCGCATGGTCGAGGTTGTCAAAGAAGCCCCGGATGTCCAGGTCTAGGACCCAGTCATACTGCCAGCATCGCTGCCGGGCCACTCCCACTGCATCGAGCGCGGACTTCTTTGGCCGATAGCCGTAGGAATCGGGGTGAAAGTCTGGCTCCACCACCGGCTCCAAGTACAGCTTGACTACCGTCTGGGCCACCCGATCCGACACCGTCGGAATGCCCAGACTCCTCACACCTCCGTCCTTTTTCGGAATCTCTACCATTCTGACCGGAGGGGGGAAGTACGTCCCTGACGACATGCGATTCCAAATCCGATAGAGGTTGTTCTCTAGACCCTGCTCGAACGCCTCGATGGATTTGGCATCCACGCCTGCTGCTCCACCGTTCGCTCGTACCCGTTGGTACGCCTCCCACACCACCCACTTGGAAATACAAAACGGCTTTGCTTGGCCTACTCGCTCCTCCCGCTGTTGCTGCGGTTGACGAACAGAACAAGCCGGATGACGCGACCCCTTCGCTCCATCAGCTTTCCCTGATTTCTTTGCTACTACGGGTCGCTCCGCCCCTGTGCCTCGCATCGGTACGCTCATCCTTGCGGGTCTGCCGCTTGGATATCTCCCTTCGCCGTAGGGTCCGGTGGCTTGTCCGCACCTTTCGTCGCGGGCCTCAGTCCGGCTCCCCTAGCCTCATCGAGGCGACGCCGGGTAGACCGGAGGAGTCTCACCTCCAGTCCCCCACAGACTCCGTACGTGAACCTCTCGGTTCATACGGCTCCTGGCAGCCATTTTCCTAATGCCTCTCGACACTAAGGCGATGCACAGCGAGCTGGCTCCTCCCACTGCTGGTTGGCCAACAACACCGTGCAAGCTGCCACATCCCCTTCGCTCCAATGCCATTACAGCATC
Organism: Gemmatimonadota bacterium; assembly: GCA_039589815.1. Lineage (GTDB taxonomy): Bacteria > Gemmatimonadota > Gemmatimonadetes > Longimicrobiales > Gaopeijiaceae > JABDNZ01. The sequence goes on from JBDHGR010000675.1 coordinate 1,994, forward strand.
TTCCTCGCTACTACGGGATGATCCGCCCCCTTCACGCACATCGATACTTTCCCCCTTCGTGGTTCACACTTATAGGGTTTTCTCTTGGCATTGCATGAAGAGTTCCCACGTTCCGCAAAAGAGCCCGGACCAAGCTCGTGCCACCTGTACGCCGGATGCCGCTCAGCCGGTAAGCAGGTATCTGCTGAGCTCGTCCTGGAGTAGAACCTGGACCCCAGTTTTGACATCGTCTGTGAACGTTTTCGACGCCTACGATGGTTCGCTTATCGCTCACCTTCTTGGCCCACACCTGACACTTCACGTGTGCCTTTTCCCCAACGCTCACGACCATGGCTTTTGGCCACAGCCGCTTGGGGTGGTTTGAAGCCCGC
>JBDHGR010000676.1:0-2360 GCA_039589815.1 Gemmatimonadota bacterium
AATAACCCGGCTGGAAGACGGAGAGGGGAGGAGACTGTCCCAAACTTCTCTTGAGCCGGAGCTGATCGGTCGGATTGCCGGGAACTCGCCGGAGGACCGAATTCCAGTCCATCTGGATGAGGTTCCGGAATATCTGGTTGGTGCCGTCCTCACGGTGGAAGACCAGCGGTTCTTCGAACACAGCGGCCTCGATTACCGGCGGATCGCAGCCGCCTTTGTGGCGAACTTCAAAGCGGGAAGGGTAGTGCAAGGAGGAAGCACCCTTACCCAGCAGTTGGCCAAGAACCTCTTCCTGAGCCCCAAACGGTCCGTCGTTCGAAAGCTACGAGAGGCCACGATGGCCACGACACTGGAGGCCCGGCACACCAAGCGGGAGATCCTCCAGGCCTACCTGAACCATATCTACCTGGGACAGGATGGCGCCGTCGCGATCCACGGGGTCGGGAGGGCTGCACAGTATTTCTTCGGAAAGGACGTTGCAGCCCTCGATCTGGCCGAGTCAGCGCTCCTGGTGGCTCTCATCAGGGCGCCGAGCCTCTACTCTCCCTTCAGGAACCCTGAAACGGCCATCACCCGGCGGAACCTGGTGCTCCGTTTGATGCGGGACAGTGGGACAATCACCGACGGCGATTATCAAGAAGCTTCGGGTGCAGCTCTTTCATTGAAAAGGAAGTCGCCCACCATCAGGAGCGCCAGGTACTTCGTGGACCACGTGGAGAAGGAGCTGCGGGTCCGGGGGGCGGAGGGCGCCGCGGAAACAGCCTCATCCGTGGTGACGACCCTGGACGCCGATCTACAGCGTGCTGCGGAGAAAGCCGTACGAGACGGGCTCGTCCGTCTCGAGAGAGACTTCAACTGGCTCAGGGAGGGGGAGGCGGGGGAGCCCCTTCAGGCGGCCCTCGTGGCACTGGACCCCCGGACGGGCGAAATCCTCGCCATGGTCGGGGGACGTGACTACGGGACATCCCAATACAACCGGGCGGTCCATGCTCGGCGCCAACCCGGAAGCGCCTTCAAACCCCTGGTGGCCATGGCCGCCCTGGCCCGTCCCGAGGGCCCGGCCGCAGGAGCTTCAGAGGCGGGTGGTGTCGGCTTCGCTTCTGCCCAGTTCTACCCGGAGTCCAGGACAGAAAACCAACCTCCGTTTACCCTGGCATCGGTCCTGGAGGATGAACCCTTCGAGGTTGAGACCCCCGTTGGAGTGTGGGAGCCTGCCAATTACGACCGGAGTTACAGCGGGCCGGTGACCCTCCGGGAAGCCCTGGAACGGTCTTTGAATGTTCCGTTTGCTCGGCTCGGAGTGGCGTTAGGACCGGAGCGGATCGTTTCGACGGCCCAGCAGATGGGGATCGAGAGCCATTTGAACCCCTATCCCAGTATCGCCCTTGGCGCGTCCGAGGTCTCACCGTTGGAGCTGACCCGTGCGTTTGGAGTACTGGCATCAGGGGGTTTTCGCCCAGAGCTGAAGAGCGTATACACCGATCCGACGGTGGGCGAACAGGTCTTCGATTCGGCCGAGACGTACCTGGTGACCTCCGCGTTGCGGGGGGCCGTGGAACGGGGTACCGGTCGGGGGCTCCGAGATCGAGGCTTCCACGGGGACGTGGCGGCAAAGTCCGGAACCACCAATGACTATCGGGATGGTTGGTTCGTAGGATACACCCCGTCGATCGTAGTCGGGGTCTGGGTGGGGTTCGATCACGGGAAGCGTCTCGAGCTTCCAGGGGCCGGTGTCGCCCTGCCTATTTTTGCCGACTTCCTGCAGGAGGCCCTGGGCTCCTCCGGGCGGTCAGGGCCGTGGGGGGATGATGGGTTCTCCTACCCCTCGGGGCTGGAGATGGTGGACGTGGACCCCTTCACCGGTCTGAGAGGTGGCTGGGGGTGCCGCGGCGAGCCGGAGCTATTCCTCAGGGGCACCGCCCCAGTGGAGAGCTGCGGTGGATTCCGCTGGGGCGACGGTATCCGACTGGATGAACGGACGCTTCGCCTTCTCCTGGAACGTGGAGGAGAAGAAGTCACACGGGTGATCCGGCGTCTCCTCAGGGGCGACAGACGGGACTAGTCACCCCCGCCTCACCGAAGGAGCGTCTAAATCTGAACTGCCCTGCCGGGGATCATCCACCCCCGAACGAGAGCCCGAACGTCCCGGCGAGGCCGTCTCCTACGTCCCCGGTCTGATACAGGGCACCGATACCGAGATGGACCGGACCCAGGATCAGGCCCAACCCGCCGCCCAGCTGAAACCCTTCGGTGATGAAGGCGAACCCGGCCCGCAGCGGGACTGCCGGGGCGGGAAGGTATTCCATCCCCACTCCGAGGTGTGACTTGGGTCCCGTATCCAACCCATCCCCCATCCTCTG
>JBDHGR010000677.1:0-5944 GCA_039589815.1 Gemmatimonadota bacterium
CCGCCCCGTCGAAGCCGTGGTCGAAACGTGCCCGACCTGGCCGTGGCTTTTCGACCTCCTCCAAGGATCGGGCATCCCTCTCGTCCTCGCTCATGCCAAGCGACTTCGGGCCATTGCCGACTCGACCTACAAGCGCGACGAGGTCGATGCCGAGCTCCTGGCCCGCATGCGGTTGGCCGGCCTCATCCCCCAGGTTCATCCGAAATCGATCGAGCAGCGGGAGCAGGCCACCCTGATCCGCAACCGTGCCCGGCTTGTGCGTTTGCGGAGCGCGGCGGCCAACCGCATCCACGCTCAACTCCATGGCGTTGGATTGCGCCTGAACCGGGGACATCTTCTCACCCGGGACGGACGCCGCTGGGTCCGCTCCGAGGCCTGGCCTCTTCTCGGGCCCGAGCAGCGCCTGTTCATCAGGATGCAGTGGCACCTCATCGCTCAGCTCACTCCCATGGTCCGTGCCCTCGACAAGAGGGTCGAGCGCATGGGAATGGAGATCCCAGCCGTGGCTCTCCTCCGGACCATTCCCGGCATCGGGTCCTACCGCGCCCTGCTTATCGCCACGGAGACGTTGCCCATCGAACGCTTCCCATCGCCTGCTCATCTGGTTAGTTATGCTGGCCTTGCTCCGCGTTCCTCTCAGTCTGGGCTGCGTTCGATTCGCCATGGATCGATTCCCGCCGGAGCCAACCGTTGGCTCCGAGGGGCCTTCGTCCGCGCCGTGGTCGTCCACACCATCCACGCCCCGGACAGCTGGCTCTCCCAGTCCTATGAACAGACCCGCGAACGCCTGGGCTGGCAGGTGGCCCGGGTCGCCACTGCCCGACGCCTTGCTCGTGCCGTCCACGCCATGCTCCGCAGCGGTGAGGTCTGGCACGATGAGCCCGTGTACCGCGAGAAGGGTGAGCTCCACAATCGACGAGAAGGGTGAGCTCCACAATCGACATGTCGCTCTGACGACCCCCATCGTGTGACTGAGCCCCTGCCTCGCATAGGCATCATAGGGGCAGCGCGTCCTTTGGCGAGAGGCGAGCGATGCCCCTGACCTCCAACATGAACAACGAATGGCGTTCTCCGTCGGGAGGGGACACACTGCCGTTTGCGGACGAACAGTACTCACCCTTCGAGAAGGAGAACGCCACTCATGGACAGGTATATCGGACTGGACGCTCATGCGTCAAGCTGTACGGTGGCCACGGTGGGCCCGAGCGGGAGACGTTTGCACTCGCAGGTGGTGGAGACGAACGCCGGGGCGCTGATCCGGGTGCTGCGAGGGATACCCGGCACCCGGCATCTGTGCCTGGAGGAAGGCACCCACGCGAGCTGGCTGTACGAAGTGCTTTCCCCCTACGTGGAGGAGATCGTGGTGGCGGCGGTGCGGGAGAGTCGGGGTCCGAAGAGCGACAAGTTGGATGCCTTCGGTCTGGCCGAACAGCTCCGAATCGGGGCGATCAAGCGGAAGGTCTACAAGAAGCGGGGCGAGTTCGGAGTGCTGAGGCACCGGGCGGAGCCTGTTCCGGTCCCGGGGGGTGGCGGTGGCAGGCAAAGGGGTGTTCTCAGTGGCGGAGCGGGAGGCATGGCTGAAGAAGCTCCCATCCGCGGCCCGTCCCCTGGCCAAGCTTCTGATGCAGGAGCAGGACGGCCTGCTGGAACTGCGAAGGAAGGCCGAGAAGGCGATGCTGGCCGAGGCTCGGAGGCACCGGGGGTGGAGGCTCGTGAAGAGCTGTCCTGGGCTGGGCGAGATCCGAACAGCCCAACTGCTGCCCATCGTGGTAACGCCCTATCGGTTCCGAAACAAACGGTCGTTCTGGGCCTACTGCGGTCTGGGGATCGTGATGCGGAGCTCGTCGGACTGGGTGCGGGCCCAGAGCGGGGAGTGGGTGAAGGCGCCGATCAAGCAGACCCGAGGTCTGAACCGGAACGCGAACCGGACACTGAAGGGGATCTTCAAAGGAGCGGCCACGACCGTGATCGGCCAGGCCAAGGACGAACCGTTGTATCGTCATTACCTGCGGCTGCTGGACGGGGGGACGAAACCGAACCTGGCGAAGTTGACCCTGGCTCGGCAGATCGCCTCGATCTCGCTGGCCGTATGGCGCAACCAGGAGGTGTACGACCCGGCACGAGTCGGCCAGGCCGTCTAGCGCGGATCCGGACCGGAGGAAGAAGTGTGGGGAACAGTTGGGGCGCTGGCCGCCGATGTGATCCGGAGACGAGACCGGAAAAGGGGAGAGCATCCACAAGATCTGTGGGCCAGGCCATTGGGTCAGAGTCCCCCAGCATAGGCTATGCCCCCCTGGTGAACCGAACGAAGCAATGGGCCACAGAGTCCCAGATAGAAGGATGGTTCCCGCTCTCGAGCGGAGAACGCCGAAGCTGGAAGGTCACCCGGACCGCGGGCGCTGAGACGACGCCTCCACACCACCCACCGGGTTCCACCGGACGATCCGGGCCTGCAGAAGCTACGGACGCTGGCGGTTACCCCACCGGACGTCGGCGAATGGGTGGGGTGTGTGTTGATCGCCTGCCCCATAGAAGAACTGTGATGCAGAACCTTGAGCAACAGCACTGATCCTCCACCCACCGTCCGGTAGACCGGACGGATAGAGGAGGGCTACGCCCTGTTGACTTTCCTCGCCTTATAGATGTCGATTCAGGGCTGCAGATTCCGGCATGATTCGGGGGCAATGACGGCAGATCTTGCATCCTACCAAGGGTATATGCGGTTTCTTGCCGGGATTTGGTGCCTTTCCTAGTCGCCTGATAAGCCTCGGCACCGCGCCCTGGGGCGGGGGCCCCATGGGAAGAAACGTGGTGAGCCCGTTTCTCAGAAGCGTGAGGTCAGCCAGTTGAGGGGAGGGGACTACCCATCCTCTGACCTCAGATCTTCTTGACGCGCAGGTTGTAGTGGACCGCATTGCGGGCCTTCATTGGGTCCGTCTCAGGGAGAGTCAAAGCACACATTGGTTTGACCTTGAGGGCTGGACCCTGCTAATTGCACGGGAGCGCGCGGAATGCGGCTCTCGCCAGGCAGAGGTGACGTCTCACCAAAGCGGCCATTGCCAGGAGTCACCGGCCCAGGTAGCCAGAGGTCGCCAATGAAAGGGACCTTCGGAAAGGCCCGGAATCATTGGGTGTTTGGACCTTTGGTGGACTCAAGAAGGCGTTGGTGCATGGCTCCGTGCTTGGCGTAATGATAGGGTGAAGCCATCCCCTACCGGAGTCACCGCCCATGAAGTACCCGAAGCGGAGTCAGTACAAGTACGCGAAGTCCCGATACCGGATTCGCAATTGGCCTGAGTATGAAGCAGGCCTCCGCCGCCGTGGTGACCTGACCGTCTGGCTTGCGGACGCTGCGCTCAATGCCTGGCGAGCTCCGGCTAGCGGGAAACCGGGCGGACAGCGCACGTACTCGGACCTGGCCATCGAGGCAGCGCTCACCCTCCGCATGGTCTTCCACCTCCCCCTCCGCCAGACCGAAGGCTTCCTCCGGTCACTGGCTGACCTCCTTGAGGTGGACCTGCCGATCCCCGATCACACGACTCTTTCCAGACGCCTAAAGAAACTCAACAACCTCCAGTTCCGGCGACTCGTCACAGATGACCCGATCCACCTGCTCATCGATTCCACAGGTCTCAGGATTCACGTCGGCCACCTTCGAAAGCCGCCAAAGCGGAGGGTTTGGCGGAAACTCCACCTGGCGGTCGACGGGGAAACCCCGAGCTGACCAATCGACGCACGGCGGACTGTGCGCGGGTGCCTGGTCTATTGGGCCAAATCGATGATCGGGTAGCCTCCCTCATGGCCGACGGCGCCTATGATGCGGGCGCGGTCTACGAGGCTGTTCAGGGAAAAGGACGCGGACACCCGGTGACAGTGCTTATCCCGCCGAGCAGAAGTGCCCAACCGTCTTCGAGTCGGTTGCCCGGCCATAGGGAGAGGAACCGGAACATCCGGTCGATGCGAAAGTTCGGGCGGCAGGAGTGGTTCACCAACTCAGGCTACAGCAGACGGAGCCTGGTAGAGAACAGCGTATTCCGATACAAAAGCATCCTGGGTCAGCGGATGAGAAGCCGATCTCTCGACAGCCAGCGAGCCGAGGTCAGGCTCGCATGCAAGATCCTGAACACGATGACCAGGCTAGGGATGCCCGACAGCGTCAAAGTGGGGTGAGAACGGCTTGGGGGGAGGGGGGACTTCGCCCTCACTCCCGAGCCATGCACCAACGCCATGCACCAACGCCTCGGCAAGACAGGCCTCTACTCCCCCATGTTCTCATTCCGGAAGGTTCTGCGTTACACCGCCAAACGAGTCGGGCTCGAGCGCTCCTCCGCCAGCCGCTGGGTTTTCCGCTCTTTAAGGCGTTGGAGGAGGGAAGGAGAGGGCATGGGTAACGCCCCCCTTCGATCGATGTTCAACTTCATCTTCCTGCCCCTCCATTCTGACCTGGATAAAAACCTGCCCGGGTGGATGACCAGTCCCTCACGCTGGCAGCAGGTCCATCACCCAGATGTCGCTTTCCTGCGTCCCGATGGTGAAAAAGAAAAGCTCCCCGTCGGTGGTGAACTCGGAGCGAAGGGAGGGTCTCATCGGGTCGTCAAAACGAACCAGGAGACGGGGTTCGCCTCCAGAGAGGGGCACCGACCAGAAGCTGGCGACTCCCTTGGGGTCTTTGGCCTTGAAATAGACGGTTCTGCTATCCGGCGACCACTCGGGATAGACAGGGCTTGGCTCGAGGGCGTTGGTCCCACCGTCGGCCAAGACTAATGGAATGCCGCCCTCCGGTGAGATCACACGGATCGTTCCATCCGCACGATAAGCGATCCACCTCCCGTCGGGGGACCAAACCGGGTAATGCGGGCCATCAGAAGAAAGCTCATCAGAAGTGAGTTGTCGAGGTTCCCCCCAGCTTGAGGAGCGATCCCCACGAGACATTACCCATATCTCCTCGTTGCCGGTCTTGTCACAGCGGAACGCCAAGGAGTTTCCGTCCGGTGACCAGTCCGGTTGACTCTCTCGGCCCGGATCATCGGTCAACCGGGTCTCCGAGGCCCCTTCGGTCGTCATGACGAACAGATCCCGGGTTCCGTGTCTGAAAGAGTAGAATGCAATCTCCTCTCCATCCGGTGACCACGAGGGAGAAAAATCGTCGGCAGGATGGTCGGTGAGCTGCTCGAGTTGGCCATCGGGCAAAGCCAGTCGGTAGATGTCAGAGTTCCCTCCCCGATTAGAATCGAAGACCAACCACTGCCCGTCCGTTGACACGCCGATGCCCTCGATGGCCTGGGTACCTACCGTAACGGCTTTGGCTTCGAAAACGGACCCGGTTCCTTGAGGCGGGATAGGGATCGACCAGATGTTCGCGTCATGCCTGAACACGGAATACGTGAGCTGGCGGCCGTCGCCTGAGAGGCTAATCGTCAGGGCACCGAGGTTTGTCGTCAGGCGGGTGGGTGGACCGGTCGGGGCGTTGGATGGACTCAGCTGAACCTCGTAAACGTCTCTGGCTCCTCCCTCGTTCGATAAATAGAGGAGCCTGTCACCGCTGGGCAGCCAGAGGGGGCTTTGGTATACGCGCTCTTGATCGGTCAGAGTGACCAAGGACCCATCAGTTAGGGAGAGCACGCGGATCGCGCTTGGGGCACCGTTGGCCAGAGACGCGGTGCCAAGGACATATAACTCGTTTCCCGACACGAACGCCAAACGCGATCCGTCCGGTGACCAACGCAGGGAATGGGGCTCGAAATCAATGGCGACTTCCCGAGGCCCAGAGCCGTCGGAAGACGCCACGAAGATAGTGTCGCTGACTGTGTACGCGATATGGCTCCCATCTGGGGACCAGGTGGCACTCCCTGCCCCAGAGACAGAGGGTTCGAAGGGCTCCGTCACGCCGGAGTTCGGACGGTCAACAACCCTCTGAGGCGGCACTCCCCCAAGGGCCGGGATC
>JBDHGR010000678.1:0-2355 GCA_039589815.1 Gemmatimonadota bacterium
ATGGCATTTATACGTTCGGGTTCGATCCGCAGGCACGGAGGGACCAGGGCTACAACTCCCAGGATGAGGTTACGCAGGCGGCCAAGGCCCTGATTGAGGCCTACTATGGAAGGATGCCCGACAGATCCTACTACTTCGGCGGTTCCGGTGGAGGTCGGGAAGGGATGATGATCTCCCAGCGATTCCCGACCTACTTTGACGGGATCGTCGCCATGTGCCCAGGTCCCATCTCTGGGTCGAAAGCAACAGGGGCGCAATTGCCGTGGGCGGCACAGGGTATTGTCAACTTGAGTTGGAATTCCGCAGACTCGGTTGATGAAAACCAATAGAGGCTGCTACCGCGGATACCGATTCCCTCCCGAGATCATCAGTCACGCTGTATGGGTGTACCATCGATTCGCTCTGAGCTTCCGGGATGTCGAGGAACTCCTAGCGGAGCGAGGAGCCGTGGTCTCCTACGAGACCATCAGGCAGTGGTGTCGGAAGTTCGGCCCACACTACGCCCGGAAACTCCGGCGAAGGCAAGGCCGGCTGGGAGATATCTGGCACCTGGATGAGCTCTTCGTGAACATCCAAGGGACGCGCCACTATCTCTGGCGGGCCGTGGATCAGGATGGAGACGTCATCGACATCCTTGTTCAGACACATCGCAATGCCCGTGCTGCCAAACGGTTCTTCCGCAAGCTCATGAAGGGGCAGGGAGGCACGCCGTGGCGACTGGTGACAGACAAGCTGAGGAGCTACTCGGCGGCGCGCAGCGAGGTCATGCCATCTGTGACCCACGACACCCGGCAGTACGCGAACAACCGTGCTGAGGTCTCCCATCAACCGACCCGGCAACGAGAACGCCAGATGCGACGGTTCAAATCAGCCCGACAGGCTCAACGGTTTCTTGCGGTCCACGGGGTAGTCCAGAACCTCTTCAGACTAGGACGGCATCACCTGCGATCAGAGAACTACCGATTCCTGCGGGACCGATCGTTTCGGGATTGGCGGGAGGTAACGGCTGCCTGAGGCGGGGGGACGTGGTCTATCCCCGGTTGTTTCAATGCAGTTGGGCCTCCTTAAGTTGACAATGCCCGTGGCGCTCTTGTCCAGGCCGTCGTGACCCACCACACCAAGGATCCTGAGAGTTGGCTATCGGAGTACTACGACACGTTGAAGGCCCGTCGAGGCTGGCAGGTTGCCCGGATCGCCACGGCCCGGAAGTTAGCCAGGGCAATCCACGCCATGCTTCGTACCGGTGAGGTTTGGCGTAGTAGGAGTGACGAGAACGGGGTGAGCTCCAGTTTCCGCGTGTCGCCTTGACGACCTCTTGTTACTGACTGAGCCCCCCAGTTCGCATAGGAGATCATGATGGGTCCAGCCGTTGCGGACCTCATCTCGAAGAGCTGCGTGAGTCCTGTAGAGAGACTCGCCTGAGATCGGACGCGAACGTCATTCGAACACGGCTGCTTTGGTGACAACCGCTTTCCCATCCAAATCCATTGCCCGCCCAGAGGCGGGCCCAGGAAAACTACGCCCTCTTGACTCCTCTCGCTTTATAGCCGCGGAAACGTCGGGAATGCATCTGGTCCGGGGTGATTAGCGAAGCGGCGTTTCAGCTGAAACGCCTCGGCCGTCCCCGGCCGCATTAGCGGCCTCCGGCTCGAGTCTACCCAGGCCCATGAAAGGCAGGAGTCCTTCGAGGAGAAAGGCTCCCGTTCTTTTTGGAGTTCCCGTCCCGTTGGCTTTTCCGGCGGTGGAGTTTATTCGGTGCTCCTTCTCTTATGCTTTCAGTTCGGTCCCAGCATCGGCGCTCGGGGGCGTCAGGAAGAGGAGTCGGCCTGGAGGAGACCTCCGGGACGGTCTGGCTTGATGTTCATGGCGAAGGGTAGCGCGATTAGCGTCATCACCGCCGCAGAAAGGGTCCCCAGGATGACGGCCAATCCGAAGCGTTGGGTCGGAGGAAAGGCGGATAGGCTGAAGATCCCGAAACCGGCACAGATGATCAGCGTAGCTCCCAGAACCGGTTGCCAGAGTTGGGCCCGCGCCTCCATCCAAGCGTCCCACGCCGTCGGGGATGAAGGCCAAACGCGGCGCACCCGAAAAACGAGGTGAGTCATCGAATCCACCCCCATCGCCACCGCGACGTTGGCGGCCGGCGAGGTGATGATGTCGATGGGCATTCCCAAATGGCTCATCCCTCCGAGTACGATCAGCGGAACACCGCCGAGACAGGCCAGAATCGTGACGGTGCGAGGAACCGTGCGGGAGACGATGAATGCGATCCCCACGAAGAGGATCAAGAGCCCGCCCAACCCGATTCGGATCGAACCAGCGATCAGGTCCCCGAGCTGCCCTTGGAGTTCGTAG
>JBDHGR010000679.1:0-2346 GCA_039589815.1 Gemmatimonadota bacterium
GACCTCCTGGACTTCCCCTCCGCCCTCGGCCACACGGAAAACCCCGCGCCCCCCAAAGTAGATGAACCCGTCTTCTCCCCAGTCGACATTGATTGCTCCAAAGCCCAGACCGTCAGCCAACATGATGGGCGGGTCACCATCCCGATCCACCACCCAGACTGATGCCTCCCTCAGGAAGGCAACCCGGCTGCCATCCGGAGAGAAACTTGGAGCGTAAGCCCCATCGGTCCCGCCCAGAACCGTAGCGCCCTGTCGGCGCAGGTCCCGAACCCAAAGACGAGACCCTTGGGTGCCTTCCTCCGCCGCCCCGACGTAGGCGAAGGTCAGTCCGTCGGGCGCGATCGCCAGGCGTGAACCGGTTTCACCCGAAAGGGCCTGGCCCTCCGGCAAGTCCAGCCCAAGCCTCAGGACAAGGTCATCGGAGTTCGAAGTCTGTTGCCCGGCGAGGAAGGCCAGTATGACCGCTGCGGTACCAAGGACGGCGCGGACGGCAATCCCGCGGAGGGAATACTTTCCATTGGCACCTACCGATGACTTCGCCACCGCAAACGTTGGATCAGCGAGAGCCTTGGCGAACTGCTCGGCGGTGTTGAAGCGGTCGGCTGGTACCTTTTCCAGAGCTCTGGAAACCGCGGCAGCGACATTGGGGGGCACCGACTTCCGTTGATCTGAAACAGAGGCCGCCTCCTCAGAGAGGATCTTAAGGACTGTGGCCTGGGCCGAGTTGCCAGCGAACGGTGGAGTGCCAGCCAACATCTCGAAAAGGACGCACCCCAGGGAGAAGATGTCCGACGTTGGTCCGATCCTCCCATCACTTGCCGCCTGCTCGGGACTCATGTAGCGGGGCGATCCGATGCTGACCCCGGTGTCAGTGAGGCGCTGGTCCTGGACACCGCCCACGGCGACGGCGATGCCGAAGTCTGCCACGAGAGGCTCACCTTCGGAGAGGAGGATGTTAGCCGGTTTGATGTCTCGATGGACTATGCCGTGTCGATGCGCGTGGTCGAGAGCTTCGGCAACGCGCCTCGTGATGTCGACGGCATCATCGATGGGAAGCTGACCCTCGCGATCCAAGCGGGAACGAAGGGACTCGCCTTCTACATACGGCATAACGTAGTAGAGGAATCCGTCAGCCTCACCCGAATCGTGCAGCGTGAGAATGTGCGGGTGCTGGAGCCGTGCAGTCGTCTTGATCTCGGAAAGGAAGCGGTCCGCTCCGATTGCCGCCGCCAAATCCGGTTTCAGCACCTTGATGGCAACCTTGCGCTCATGCCGGAGATCAGAGGCGAGATAGACGGTGGCCATCCCGCCCTGGCCGATCTCCTGTTCGACGCGGTACCGATCTTTTAGGGCTTCGTTCAGACGTTCTGAGATCGTGGACATGAAGAGCGGTTAGGAAAGCAGGTCAGGACCCGGACAGAGTTCCACAAACAGTTATGCTGCGAGCGCCTCCAATTCCCATGGTGAAGTGGTTAAATGTCAAGACAGATGGTCCAGAGAAATCTCTTCGCCAGGCTTCCTATCGGCTCGTCGGGTAACGAACCATTCGGTTCCCGTCCGGAGCCGGATGCCTCCTTGATCGCCCTTATCCTACGGCTACCGCCCGGCGAGGTCCCGGAGGGCCGGGTCCGTGGTGTTCAGGATACTGCCACACGAGCTCGGAGCGAAAGCGAGGCCTGAGGGCCCGACCGGGAGCCGGGCGTTACTGGATGAGTTCTTTGCTCGGTCGCCCAAGAAGTTTTCGGCTAGTTCCCCCGGTTGTCCGTGCACCCGTCCAAAAGGGGCCTCGAAGTGGAGATGGTTGGTCTTCCTCGCCTTAATAGACGGGGATTCCGGCATCCCTGAGTACCGCCAGGACTTCGGGGTTTTCCAAGATTTTGGCCCTGGTGAATGCCAAACCCAGTGAGGGAGCCATTACGTCCCGTTGAGCGACCAAATCTTGTACGATCCTCAAGGTCTCGGCAGGAGAATGGAGGTTCAGGGACAACACAACCACGTCGCGGTCATGCAACCCTGTCGTGCCAAGTACGTCATTGAGCACGATCAGGGCTTCCGCAGTCAATTCCGCATTCTCAAATGCCCTCAGGACGACTGGGAGGCGTTCCGGGCTCGGATACCCTATGACCTCACCCCACCGCTGGATGACGGTAGTTGCGTCCTCGATCCAGCCCTGCTGGGCCATGAATACAGACATCATGAGGAGCCCCCATGCCACCGGCGGTTCTAGCGCGGCGGCACGTCCAAAGGCTGCCAGAGCTTCCTCCACTCTTCCGGCATCATAAAGGTAGTTCGCCAAGGCGAAATGGAAGTTGTTCCCAAGGGGATTATGGCGGATTCCTTCCTGTA
>JBDHGR010000680.1:0-3743 GCA_039589815.1 Gemmatimonadota bacterium
CCTGGCCCCGGCTCGGTCCTGAGCAACGTCTGTCGATCCGCATGCAGTTCCACCTGGCGACCCAGCTCTCTTCCATGATCCGAACCCTCGACAAGCGGATCCAGCGGATGGGTCAGGACATGCCGGCCGTGAACCTCTTGAGCACGATCCCTGGCATCGGTCCGTATCGGGCTCTTCTGATCGCCACCGAGACCGAGCCCATCACGCGCTTCCCCTCGCCGGCCCATCTGGTGAGCTACGCCGGCTTGGCTCCGCGTTCGTCTCAGTCCGGGCTGCGGCCGATTCGCCATGGATCCATTCCTGCCGCAGCCAACCGTTGGCTCCGAGGTGCCTTCGTCAGGGCCGTGGTCACTCACGTCGCCCACGCCCCAGAAAGCTGGCTCTCTCGGTCGTACGAACAGACCCGTGAACGCCTGGGCTGGCAGGTCGCCCGGGTCGCCACCGCCCGACGCCTCGCTCGCGCTGTCCACGCCATGCTGCGCACGGGTGAGGTCTGGCAAGACCAGCCGACTCAACCATGAACTGTCGACCCCCATGTACCCGCGAGAAGGGTGAGCTCCGAAACGGGCATGTTGCCACAGTGAGCACCTCATAGACTGATTGAGCCCCCACCTCGCATAGCAGATCTTGGGACGTCCCCGCGTCCGGGACGACAACCCGGATAGATGCCTGAGCTCTCGTAGGAAGCTCCCCTGAGATCGGACGCGACGCTGGTACGAAACGCATGACGCAGGCCTTGAGCGACACGCCAAGTCTTCACCCTCCGTCCGGATTGCCGGACGGATAGGGGAGGTCTACGCCCTGTTGACTTTCCTCGTCTTATAGATGCCCGGTGGATCGATCCGTGGATGACCTGAATGATAAACCCGTGAATCGCTGGCGAGCTTAGTGTCTCTCGCGGATGAGCGGTGGAGGCGGTATCAGACCGCCGGGATCAAGCTCTGTTGGGCGAGACCGCCAGCATCGCGTTCTTTCGCCGGGAGCATCCGCCTCCTCTTCATCGGGCCATCGGGTACGAGAAAGACCATGACAGCCGAGGTCATTTCGCGGGAGTGGGGATGGGATCTCAAACGCATCCACCTAAACCCGCTCGTGAACAAACACATCGATGAAACTGAGAGAAACCTGGAACAAGTTTCCTCCGCTGAAGGGTCCAGCAGGGTTGTCCTGCTCTTCGACGAGGCAGATGCCCTTTTCAGAGAGCGCACCGAAGTGAAGGACAGCCACGATCGGTTAACGAATGTCGAGGTGAGCCACCATTCTCAACGCCTAGAGGACTATCGGGATCTTGTTATCCTTACCACTAATCAGAGCGAGTACATCGACGAGGCGTTTCTAGGACGCCTCGCCCAGCCTCATTCCCGCCGAAAAAGCACCCTGAACATGTACACTTACATGTAGACCCCTCATCACACTGAGCGACGAGGAGTGCTCATAAATACTTATATCACAAGATGTTATAGGAGTGGAGCCAGCCGGGCTCGAACCGGCGACCTCTGGCTTGCAAAGCCTCTCTGAATACCCCCCATTTTCATAAATTTAGCCAACTTCTGGGGAAAAATGCATGAGTTTGGTGAACTTCCGATTCGGGTTTTCACCAGATTCATGAACCCGAACATGTAGAGTTACATGTAGAGACGTCCTGTTCCGTTTTTTGATCGACAGGCTGCCGCAGCATGTCGCCGCCAACTCTGCCCCGCTTCATACACAGGACTTCACGCTAGGCTGAGTATTGGAACAGGACGGGAGCGGGAACCAGCCATGCCAGCGAGGGTCCGGAGGATCGGAAAGAGCCATGAGACCATGATTCCACGGTCCGGCGGCGGTGGTCAAAACGTCAACCCTGGTATGTGGATGAGGTTTTCGCGGAGCACGGGCCTTTTGATCGGCGTTGGCTTCAAAGCTTGGGCGCGGGAGCCATGGCCAATCAGCCCTGCTGACGGCCTACAGGACCTAGAGAATGTGGTTTCTCCCCTGCTCTCCTACTCGGAGTCAAACAAACTCACAGGATTTGCCGCAACAGCTCTTGCGCCTGGGACCAGACACGCGAGGAAGGTTGCGGAGGCCAGGCCGGCCAGCGGGATGAGGAATGCTGGGAGGTCCAGACCATTCACGTTATGGAGCTGGCTTTCCAGAAGACGGGTTCCCCCAGCTCCCAACAGCACACCCAGCCCAAGGCCGATCAGGACCGGGCGCATCCCTCGAATCAAAACGAATGCCCAGATGCTCCCAACACTTGCTCCAAGAGCCATTCGGAGTCCGATTTCCCTCATCCTCTGTGCAACCAGAAGAGAGAGAACCCCGAGGATGCCAACCAACGCAAGCACCGCGGCGGTTCCTGCGAAGATGGCAGTTAGAAGAGCACTCAGCATCGAGGTTCTGAGCTGGCCGCGGATGATCTCGTCACCGGCTTTGATATCAGAGAGGGGAATGTTTGGATCTACATCCTGAACCGCCTCGGTCACGAGCTGAACCAAGGCTTCGCGGGGGAGCCCGGACCGAACCACAATGTGCCCCCAGCCGTTGGGAAACTGTGAAGCGGGCAGGTAAATCTCCGGTTCCCCTTGCTCCCGGAGGGAGCGGAAACGGACATCGCCTACTATTCCTACGATAGTGGCCCACTCCGAAGCTTCAGCATCTGGTTCACCCCAAGTGATGCGGACGCCCAACGGGTCCTCGGTGGGGAGATATGTGTCCACAAATGCCTGGTTCACCAATACGACCGCCTCCGAATCGGACCGGTCGCCCCTATTAAGGAAGCGGCCCGCCAGGAGATGGAGGCCCATCGCATCGAAGTAGCCCGAGGAGGCCATTCGCTGGTGGGCCATGACAGGTCCGGCATCCGGTTCCCGAACGTCCGGTGGGAGAGACCAGGAGGTGGGAGTACTCCCCATTTCCATCGGGAGGGGTGTCACCACACCAGCCGCGTCTATCCCGGGAGTACTCTGAGCTTGTTCCATCACCCTCATCAGAAATTCCCGGACGGCATTTGGTTCGTGATCTGGCTGGGATCAAACCCGGGATCGACCCGACTCAGGCTCAGGAGGCTTTGGGTGAGGATGGAGGCTCCGACAAGGAGGGTTAGGGCTAGCGCGACCTGGCCGGTTAAGACCAGGTCTCTCACCCCATGGGTCCGTCCCGATGACATCCCACCTGCTCCACCGGTTCGAAGGGTTGCGGACATTGCGACCCTCTTGGTAACCAGGATAGCGACACCGCCTAGAACCAGGCCGGCCATGAGGCCGATACCTGTCCCGACGAGGGCTCCTTGAAGACCAAGGCTAATCGCGCCGCCTCTCGGTAGATCAAGGAGAGAAGAGGAAGAAAGTATACGAAGGCCAACGAATGCCAGGGCCAGTCCGAGAGTGCTCCCTGCCAGGGAGGTAAGGAGTGCCTCGGAGAAATGCAGCCGGCCAAGGGCTCGGTTGCTTGCGCCCAGCGCATTTCGGATTGCTGTTTCGACCCGCCGGCCGGTAGCCCGAGCGATGGTCAGATTAATGATGTTGCCTCCGGCGATAAAGAAGAGCATGGCCACCGCCGCTGCCATTCCCAAAAGAACGGGCCTGATCCGTCCAACCTGAAAGTCTTTCAAGCTCCTAAGTTCTGCACCCCAGGCCCGGTTTGTGTCCGGGTTCTCAGCTGCCACCGCATGTGAAAGACGATCCAAATCATTCTTCGCTTCTCGAATCCCTACTCCGGGGCGGATCCGACCCAGAACGCCGAGATAGCGAAAATCTCGAAAT
>JBDHGR010000681.1:0-2623 GCA_039589815.1 Gemmatimonadota bacterium
GTCCCAAGGTCACGCCGCGATCTCCCAGGGCTGAGATGGCTTCGGCCTCGGCCTGTGTTCGAGTGCGGGTGAGACGTGGAGAGTCGGTGGTCCCGAGTCCCGATATCCACAAGGCCACCCCTACCAGGGCAGCCAGACAAACGCCCATGATACCCACCGGGGAGAGTGCCCGCAGGGTCGGATCCACCGGCTTGGACCCGCCTGCCACCGTTCCTGGGGCCTCACCGGCCGGTTCCAGGTCGGTCCCAGGTGGCGGTGGAACCTCCTGGGCTTCACCATCTGATGTGGCTTCGGAGGGCGGACGCCAATTCCGATTCAGTGCCCAATCTGGAGCGGCGGAAGCTCCTCCCCTTCGCCAACGGGCCCAGAAAACGACCAGAACGGGCCCAGAAAACGACCAGCAAGGGAAGGACCCCGGCGAAGATCACAATGGAACGGTCGATCCAGATCCCACCGGTTTCCACAGCAAAAAGGGGCAGGGAAAAGAAGACCAGGTCGTAGAGGTAGTGGCCTATGATGGCGGGGACCAACCCGAAGAAGACGCACGCCAGGCCCCACGCCAAATAGGTTGGGAATATCTCCACCACCCGTGCATAGGCTGGTTGTTGGGGGTAGTTGGCGTGGCTGGCCCCGAAAACCAGGGCCTGGAGGACCACGGCTCCCCAGATCCAGACCCACGGCCGCCCATGACGGCGTCCCAAAATGGCTGCCGCTCCGATGGGGATCGCTCTGAAAATGGTCTCCTCGGAAAGGGAGGCGAAGAGGGAGGTGCTCACCGCGGTGAGCCATGGAAAACGGGTGGCCAGGAGATCCGGTGCGGCAAGAGCGCTGGCTGGGCTCCACCAACCCAGGACTCGGCTCGTGAACAGGTAGAAAGCGACCACGAATCCCAGTTTGGCTCCAAGAGCGAGGTAGGGAGCCGAGGTGCGTCCCAGGGCGGGTGTTGAATTGGCGACTCCCGGGGCCCACAGCTTCCACTGCTGGATCTCTTCCGGGAACCCCAGGCGCATGAGGCCCTCCCCGGTGATGAAGAGGAGGGTGAGGAAGACTGTTCCCCCCAAGAAGGTCACGAAGGCCATGAGGGCTAGGGTCGCCACATGGACTTGGGGTGGGAGCGCGGTGTTGTAACTCATCCAGGAGAGGGGTAGGGTGTTGATTTGGTCCAGAGCCATCAGCCCCGCCACTGTTCCACCCCAAACCAGAGGCGCCTTCCATTCGATCCACCGCTTCCGAAGGAGGTGGACCGCCCCCACACCTCCTCCCAACACAAGGAAGAGGAGGAGGAAGACGACGGTGCCGGCCAGGGAAACACTCTCGTTAGCGTTTCTGGTTTCCTGGTACCGTCTCAGGAAGCCTTCCGGCACATGAAGAAACGGGGTGACTTCGATCAAGCGGTCGCCGGCCACCCCCAAACGCAACCTGACTCTTCCCTCCCCCAGGGAGATGTCGGAGCGCTCAAGAGTAAAGGTGTGGTCTATACGGCCCCCGGGTGACTCCTCCTGGGAAGACTCCAGGAGCTCATACTGGTTGGGATCCATGCCCCAGCTTCCAGAGGCTTCGGCTACCGCCAGCTCCCGGGCTTCTTCGGGTCCCAGATTCAAGCCGGGCGCATCTTCGGAGAGTAGGAGTTGAAACCCGTAGATTTCCCCCTGGGGGGTGAAAAGGACCTCCGCTTCCTCAATGGCCTGTTCGGCGAAGTGTCGCACCCGCCAAGCGTACAGGGTGAACACTCCATCCTCCACGAGGCCATTGAGCTCTTCCAACCCCCCTCCTTCCAGCTCCATATAGGTCTGAAAGGCAGGGTTCAGGTGTGCAAAAGATGCGGCTTGGCGGAACTCGAAGGGTTCCCATTGATACCGTTCCGCCAGCGCTCTGGCTTCCCCCAGGGCATCCTGCCGATCCATCTCGATGTCCACGGAGAGAATGGGAAAAGCGACTGGAAAAAGCCTGAGTGCGAGGACCGAGCCAGCCAGGCCTAAAAGGGCCAAAACAATCCAGAAAGCAGGTTTTCTGGTCATGGAGTCCTTAATGAGGTTCAGGGCTTTCCCGTTACCATATCTGGTGGCTGAGCTCTTCTGGCGACCGTTCCCGGGAATCGAAGGGGATCAGGCGGATGCGATACCGGTAGGGCCCGGAAGGGATTCGGTATTGGGGGTGGGGACGGGCCCCCCATGATGTGTCGCCCCCCACCCCCATCTGGACGAGGTCGAGGTCCAGCGTCACGTGGCCTCTCGGCCTGGTATCCCAGGCATGCCGATGGGAAGGGCGGTCCCCTTCGTCGAAATCCCTGTCATCGAATTGCAGGGCACTGAATTCCATGACCGAATCAGCCACGGCAAGGATGCCTCTGCCTCGATCTCCGTACACCGCCGCCCACCGAACATCGGTTCGGTTTCCGTTTTCCTGCGGACGAATGTAGGGAGTGTGGAGTTCCTGGACCGTGGCTTGATAAATGCCTACTCCTGCTCCGGTTTTCCGATCTGAATAGTTTTCTTGTGGGCCCCTGCCGTACCATTTCACTGTCTTCAGTTCCGAGGGCAGGGTTAGAGTGAGGCCGAACTTTGGGAGATCCGGGAGATCCAGCTCCCCCGGTTCAATCGAGCTGGTTACGATCACTTCCCCG
>JBDHGR010000682.1:0-2329 GCA_039589815.1 Gemmatimonadota bacterium
CGGCAGACGAGCCGACAATCCAGGCTCGGCTGTTGATGACGGGCGACTATGGCGATGATATCGAGTTCAACGGAGGACCCTCCCCCGACGGCCGGCACCTGGTCTACATCGACTGGGAAACGGGAAACCTCGCGGTTCGAAACCTCACTTCGGATCAGATCCGGATGATCACCGATGATGGCTATGACCCGGGCTACCCACTAAAGGCACAGGTCTCACCAAACGGAGAGGAAGTTGCCTATTCCTGGGCCCGAAACGAGGACCCCATCATGGAGTTGCGGGTGGTTGATCTGGCTGGATCGAGCCCGCGAACGCTGCAAAGCGCGCAGGGGGTGTTTTCGCCCTCCTGGTCCAGAGACGGCCGACACATCGCGGCCGTCTTTCATGATGGGGAGAACTCGGGAACAGAGGTGGCATGGGTGTCCGCCGAGGATGGATCGAGAACGGCCCTAGCCACATATCCCCAGACGCTCATGCCCCAGCTTTCCCATTCGCCGGACGACCGGTTCGTCGCCGTGGCGTTCCCGGTGGAAGAGGACTCGGCACGGTCCGACATCGCTCTGCTGGCCACAGACGGAAGCGGCCTTCGGCCTCTGGTGGATCATCCGGCAGACGATTGGCTGATCGGTTGGGTACCAGGCACCGACGAACTCCTTTTCTCAAGTGATCGATCCGGAGACCGGGACCTCTGGGCCGTTCGAGTGGATCCGGACGGGAACGCGGAGGATCTTCGGCCCGTGAGTAGAGGCATAGGAGAGCTGAATCCCATGGGCTTCACGGAGGACGGATCACTCTTCTACTACAACTACACCCTCCAGCGAAACCACGGCGTGGCCCCCTTCAACGAGAACACGGGACACATCGCGATGAATGAGGCCGAACCGATCCTGGGCATCGGGTCGAACCAACGCCCGTCCTGGTCCCCGGACGGAGAGCACCTCGCCTTCGTGAGACGGGGACCAGGGAAAGAAGAGACCCTGTATGTGCGCGACATGAGGACCGGAGTAGAGCACTCCGTAGCGGAGGGGATGAGGCTTTCCACAACCGGCGCCCCCACCTGGTTTCCCGACGGACGGTCCCTTCTTGTGCTTGGCAAGCTGAGGGATACTGGCGTTGGCGAGGAAGAAGTCCAGCCGGCGGTCTATCGGGTCGCCCTGACCACCGGGGAGGCCGCTCACCTCTTCGATCTCCCGGCGACGCCGAACTGGCCGTCCAGCTGGTTGTCCAGGGTCGGACTTGTGGCCACTGTCGATGGTGATGGCGTGATCTACCATCAGGTCGGCGGGTTGGTCCTGCATCATCTCCCATCGGGGCAGGAGGAGGATCTTTTCCGCCACCCTGATCTGGCAGCCAACATCCTCGCCCTCTCACCGGACGGATCGGAGTTGGTCTTCGGGATCTCCGATCCTAATGCCGTCCCTCCGGATTACCCAACACCGGTCTTCCTGCACCAAGGTGGCAGGCTCATGGTTATTCCCGCCGGTGGTGGCGAGGCTCGGGAGATCCTCAGGCTCAAGGAACCGTGTCAGGTGAGAGAGGTTTCCTGGACTTCGGTTGGCCACCACATCTTTCTCCTCCAGCGGGACGAGGAAGGCACAGCCATCATGCGCGTGCCACGGGATGGGGGCAAGGTCGAGAGGATGTGGGAGGCCCAGGAAGGGCCCGGATCCTGGGCGCCATCCCCCGATGGGCGACGCGCGGCCTTCTGGATCCAGGAAAACGAAGCCGAAATCTGGGTGATGGAAAACCTTGTGGCGGCCTTGAAGGAGAAAGCGGGAGGCTAGGAACGCTTCGGCTGGGAGAGAATCATGAAGACGACAAGAATCGGTTTGATTGCCATAGCCTTGATAACACTCGGCACCGCTCCGACCCTGGCCCAAACCGGTCACGACCTATTTCAACAGGCCCTGGTGAAGGAGCAGGCCGACGGGGACCTCCGTGCTGCGATCTCCCTGTATGAGCGCATCGCTCGTGATTTCGCCACCGACGCCGGGTTGGCCGCAAGGTCTCTCGTCCAGATGGGCCAGTGCTACGAGAGGTTGGGTAGCCAGGAAGCGCAGAACGCCTATCGGCAAGTGCTCGAGAGATATCCCAACGAGGTGGAGTCGGCAGAACAGGCCCGGGAGAGGCTGGCGGCCCTTACCCAACCACCTCCGATGACAGCCGCATCCACGATCCAGATCCGGCTATTAATGGCAGGTGTAAGCAATACCTTCGGGGGACCGTACCCGGACGGTCGCAACTTCGTCCGCATCAATTACGAAACGGGAGGGCTTGAAGTCCGGGACCTGGTCACCGGCGAATCCCGGCAGATCACCCCAGGTGATTA
>JBDHGR010000683.1:0-2316 GCA_039589815.1 Gemmatimonadota bacterium
CGACAAACAGCCGAAGCACACATTCCAGACGCTGGGAGCCACCGACCTGACAGTGACCCTCTTTGGCCCGGACAGCCTCACCAAGAAGATCGCCGACGATGACGACAGTGGTGCGGGAAGGATTTCACTGATCTCCGTCGACCTCACACCCTCAGCCTACTACGCCCACTTTCGGCACTTCAGTGACAAGAGGAAGGGAAACCACCGGGTCATAGTGTCTCGGTAGGCTGGCAAGGGAGTCCGTTTGAGGAAAAGAACCACCGGGGCTGAAAGGAAGGGCGGACTTTCTCGGCCGAGTTTTCCCCCCACGGCCCGGTGCGCCTTCCTGGACTGTCCAGGACCCCTGGAAAACGTCCGGTGGGAGACTCTCGGCGATACCGGAATCACATTCCTTGTACCCCCTGCCCCTCCGTGATATGTTCGGTTAGCCCTCCCCGACATAACACGTGATCGCTGCGGTGAACCGGTACGTTCTGCTGCGAGATCGCCAGCTTATTCCACAGCGCGGCTGGACTTTTGTGCGTCCCTTCAGGCCGTGGCGTTCTTGTGAAGTAAATGGCATGGCGAATAAGCTGCACCGCCGGGCAGTCTCTGGTCAACAAGAAGCACCCGGAGGAGTGCGGTGCAGTCGGCCCGAGCACCTTGGGCGCCGGGAGGAGGCACCATGGAAAAGCGTGTAATCGCGCACTTCATGCATGAAGAGGAGAGGGAAGCCGCCCTCGAGATCATGCCCGGCGCGGAGACTACCGATAGCTATGTGGTGGGCTCGATCGATGAGGGACTACTGGAGGAACTTCGTCAAAGAGGGCTAATCGTCCAACTCCTCGAAGATGAGGAGGACGCCGCAGCAGGGCGGCCAGCCGCCCGAGGAATGCTGCGGGATATCGCTAGACGCCACACCCACGATCCCACAATCGCGGCATTCCCGGCGGGCCCCGCCATCTACCTGATCTACCTGGCGGGCCCACTGATTCCAAACTGGCGATCCCAGCTAGAGGCCCTCGACGTCGTGCTCCTGGAGCATATACCCCGGGATGCCTATACCGCGAAATTGGTGCCGGCGCAGGTCCCCAGGGTGAGCGAGTTGGACTTCGTCGAAGGGATCCGCCTGTTCGATGCGGACGACACAGCACCAGAACCGGAACCTTCCCGCAGGTCAAGAGGCGGAGGTCCCACAGCCCCGGCGGGGTCCGACGCCACGCAGATGTTGACCTACGACATTCGGCTCCATCCGGGGGAGGATCTGGAAGAGGTGTTGACCTGGCTTCGAGACCACAATGTCAACGTTGCAGGTTCCGGGCGGGGAAAGATCCGATTGTACGTCCTAACCGACTCGCCCCTGCTGAGTCAGATCCAAAACCTGCCCGCCGTTGCCCGCATGGAGCTTTTTCGTCCTCCCAAGCTCTTGAACGATGTCGCCAGGAGACTGATCGGAATCGACGAGCAAGCAACCTCCTCGACCACCATCCTTCCCCAAACCGGAGCCGGCCAGATCGTGGCCGTGGCCGACACCGGGTTGGATCATGAGCACCCTGACTTTCAAGGCCGCATCGTGGGCAGGGTGGGCCTGGGACGTCCCGGCGACTCCTCGGATCCCCACGGACATGGGACCCATGTGGCCGGATCGGTCCTGGGGGACGGTACGGCGTCGAACGGAAGGGTCCGGGGAACCGCACCCGGGGCCGAGCTATTCTTCCAGTCGTTGTTGGATCCTGGCGGTGAGCTCGGGGGACTTCCCCTGAACCTCAACGACTTGTTCGAAGAGGCTTACGTAGCCGGTGCCCGCATTCACAACAATAGCTGGGGAGCGGAAACCGAATCTCAGTACACCCTCAGCTCCATCGAGGTGGACGAGTTCGTAGCGGAACACCGGGATATGTTGGTTGTGATCGCGGCCGGGAATGAGGGCAGGGCCGCCAACAACCGGAATGCTCCGACCGGGTTCGTTGATTGGCTATCCATCGATTCGCCGGCATCAGCCAAGAACGCTCTGACCGTGGGGGCCAGCCGAAGTGATCGCGCGGGAGTTGGCTACGCGGATCTGACGTACCAGGAAGCCTTCGGGAGCATCGACTACCCCGATTCTCCTATTTCGGATGAAAGGGTGTCCGGAGACACAGAAAAGATGGCTGCGTTCAGCAGCCGGGGCCCGTGTGACGACCGCAGAATCAAGCCGGATCTGGTAGCGCCCGGAACGGACATCTTATCGGCCAAATCGTCCCTGGCGCCCCTCAGGAATTTCTGGGGTCCGTCCGATGCCAGATACGCCTATATGGGGGGAACCAGCATGGCGACTCCGCTGGTATCGGGCTGTGC
>JBDHGR010000684.1:0-2304 GCA_039589815.1 Gemmatimonadota bacterium
CTCATCAGAAGAATGTGAGACCACGAGACGGCCAAGAGAGCCCCCAGGCTGAATTCACCCCCATCCGGATGCCCCTCGGCCCATTCCCGGCCAAGGGGAGAGCCTTCGATGCTGGATTCTAGACTCCCTGGGGATCGAGCTCCCTGTCCCTGGTGCCGTGCCCCTGACTTGATGGGTTGATTGCTTTCGGTGTCAGCAACAGCAGGACGATTCCGACGGCGGCGAGCGCCGGTACATCCCCGATAAGGTGTCCTCGTTCAGCAGTGTCGCGTAGCGCTTGGACAGCCATTATGCCGGCGTGCACTAGGCTGGACCACGCGGCGAACAGTATGAGACTTCGATGCTCGTGCGGCGCGCGGGCGGCCAGGATGAGGAAGATCCCCAACGTTGCGTACACACCTTGAAACATCTGCTCGTACTCATGCTGGTTAGGCTGCCATTGCCACCCCGCCGGCCAGATCCGCATGAGAAGCCAGACCCCGAAAATGAAGATTACCCCAACCACGAGCAGCACCGTGCGCAGTACTCGCGCCTTCTGTTGTTCAGTCATGAACAGCTCCCCTCCGCTATCGTCATGGTGTCGTTGTGGCGACTTGCCGCGCGTGGTTCCTCAAACCGGCGCGGGGACAGCACCAAGCTGGACCAAGACGCCAAGACGGTCGAAGTTCGTCCAGCGCCTGACGATACTCCCTTTGTGGAAGTCAAAGATGTACTGCGCTCCGAACGCCACCTCGATGCCGGTTGCTGGGACGCCCCGGAACTCGGCTTCATGCGTACCCCGGACACTGAGACGCCAGGCGACTTTTTCCTCTTCGCCGATTAGGTCGTCAACAGTGATGTGGAGATCAGGAAAACCAGCCCAAAGCCCCGAGTAGAACTGCTTCATACCCGACAGGTCGAGCGGCTCCGGCGCCAGACCATGAGCGACGACTGACGGGTCGTGAATCTCGAACCAGCCTGACCGGTCCTCCCGGTTGTTGAACGCTTCCGCGCCACGCCGAAGGATGGCTTTGTTCTGTTCCACTGGCATAGGGTGCCTCCCTTGCTTGGGGGATGAAGAGGTCAGAACCGGATCGCAATCGATTTCGGTCTGACACGCAATGGGTTACGGGCGAGTAGACAGACCGGTCTGTCCACTCCTCCTTAAAAAAACAGTGGTCTTGGCCTCCTCTTCGTCACTCTGTGGAGGCCACCTTCCCTGGTCGTAACGTTTCCAGATAGGTGTCGAGCACCCTTCGACAGGCATCGAAAGGCATGACGTCTTGGGCGTTCTTGGCAAACCCAACGGCCCCCATTAAGGCAGCTACGACAAAGGTTCCCGCCTCGTCTGGGTCGGACTCGCGATTGACCGTCCCAGCTGCCTGGCCGCCACGGAGGCCATCGGCAATCGTGTCCCGCCATTCTTGGAGGATGGCGCCGAGCCGCTTGCGAAAGCCCTCGTCGACTCCGGACATTTCTTGGACCAGATTGTTGAGCGGGCAGCCCCGCTCGAGGATTCCGATTTTCAGCAACTCATCCTCCATCCTCCGTCCCATCCTTCGTAGCCCCTCTGGCGGGTCGTCTGACTCCCGGAATGGTTGGAGGTAGCGCTCACGCACCAGCGGCTTCACCCTCTCTTCCACCACGGCGTAGCCCAGACCCCTCTTGCTCCCGAAGTGATGGTAGAGGGCTCCCTTGGAGACGCCGCTCGCCGTCAGGATCACCTCGATACCGGCAGCACGGAAACCGTGCAGGTACATCTCGTCAAAGGCCGCGTCCAGCAGGGCCTCGCGAGCGCTTTGCGGTTTTTGCCGCTTACGTATCGATGTAGAGTCTAGAGCCATACAGACCAGTCTGTCCTCTTTTGATCCCTTTGTCAAGACTCCGATCAGGTCCGCACCCACCGGGGCTTGGCACGACCGCGCTTGGATGAACACCGCCGCGCGTCCGAGCGTCAGACTTCTTGGAGGTCTCACTGGGAACTTCCACGAAGGCGGGTGTTTCATGACCGAGGATCAGGCAATAGCACCGTTTACGCTCCGATGGAAACCGCTCCTTGCCGCGGGTGCCCTGTCGGGGCTGGCTCAAGTCGCAGCTGGGGTGACCATGTACCTGGCGGGATTCTATTTCGACCCGAGGAGCGCTCTCGTCAGCCTTGTTGTCCTCTCGCTCTGTATCGTCGTGGGCACTACCTGGTACGGGAGAACAGTGTCGAGGGGATCCATGACATACTGGAGGGCGTTATTCGTCGGGATGGTGATCGGCGTGTGTACCGGCCTTCTGTACGGGATCTACAACATTGTGTCCATTACCCTCTTCTATCCG
>JBDHGR010000685.1:0-2290 GCA_039589815.1 Gemmatimonadota bacterium
CGGGGGGCACCGGAAATCTGGGTGCCCAACAACACCGTCGATTCCCGGATCCTCACCTCCAACGCACACCAGTTTCACCTTGTGGCCCGCCTCCGTCCCGCCGTCACGTATGAGCAGGCCGCCTCCATCATGGACGCGCTGGGTGGCCAAATCGACGAAGCCTACCCGGACCCCCGCGGCGCTGGGACCTGGAGTGCCACAGCTCTGCCCCTTGACGAGTACAGGGTCGGGAGCTCAGTGCGGATCTCGGTGATGCTCCTTTTCGCAGGGGCCGGGCTCGTCCTGCTCACCGCATGCGTCAACGTGGCCGGGCTCGTCCTGGCCCTTTCGGAGGCACGCCGACGGGAATTCGGGACCCGGCTGGCCCTCGGGTCGGGCCGTCGGAGGCTGATCCGGCAACTCCTGACCGAGAGCCTGGTCCTTTCGGCGGCGGGTGGAGTCCTGGGGATTGCCATCGCAGTAGCCGGGGTGAAGTACTTCAACAGCCTCGGCGCGGCGACCCGGCTCGAAATGTCCGGGCTGGAGCGAACCGCGTTCAACTCCATCAGCATCGACTCGGCGGCTCTGGCCGTCTGTCTCCTGGTCGTTTGCGTGGCCCCCCTTTTAGTGGGTCTCTGGCCGGCCAAGCGGAGCTCTCGAATCTCCCTCGTCGGCGTCCTAAAGGGCGGAGGCTCGGGGAGAAAACCCCACCGTGGCCTGGCCCGAAGCGCCCTGGTAACCATTCAGGTTGCCCTTGCCTTCACCCTCCTCGTGGGATCCAGCCTTTTGGTGACCACCATGAGACGTCTTCATGCTACCGACCTAGGGTTCCGGTCGGAGGGCTTGTTGACGGTCAGGGTCGCCCTTCCTGCCAGTCGGTACGATTCAGAGGCCAGGTGGCCCTTCTTTTCACAGCTCGTGGAGCGCGTGGAAGCATTACCCGAGATCCAGGCCGCTTCCTTCGTCGACTGTGTGCCCCTGGCCGACGGATGCAGGGGCACCTCGCGCGTGCACGCCCGGGATGGGGTGGGCGTCGACTCGAACGCTGAACCCATCGTGGGAGTGACCATGGTGTCTCCTGGTTTCTTCCGATCCCTGGACATCCCCATCTCCCGGGGCCGAACCTTCACGGACCTCGACCGGGAGGACGCCCCTAGGGTGGCGATGATCAGCCAGGATGCGGCAGCCCGGTTCTGGCCGGGAGAGGAGGCGGTCGGCAGGACGTTCTCGATCCGGGGATTCGAGGGAGCCACGGTCGTCGGTGTGGTCGCCGACGTACGCCACGAAGCCATCGAGGACTCCCCCGGCCCGAACCTCTATGTACCGGCGATGCAGGTGAACCGACCGGAAGGCTTCCTTGTCGCCCGTGTATCGGGGGGGTCCGCTGCGTACATTTCGGCGATCCGGGAGGTCGTCCGGAATCTGGATCCAAACCTACCTATCTTCGACGTCAGGACGATGACGGACAGGGTGGCCGATGCCACCTGGCGGACCCGTTTCAGCGGGCTGGTGATCTCCCTCTTTGCAGCCATGACCTTCGCCCTTTCGGCCATCGGCATCTACGGTGCCTTCTGCCATTCGGTGGAGACCAGGACCCGCGGCATCGGCATGAGAATGGCCCTCGGCGCCACCAGAGCCCGGGTGTTGAAAGGTGTCCTGGGAAGGGCGGCCGCCTTGGTCGCAGCAGGGATCATTCCCGGCATCCTCCTGGCCTCGGTGTCGACCCGCTTCATGGAGTCGCTGCTTTTCGAGACTGACCCCCACGATCCCGCCACCTTCGGGGTCGTCTCGGTGGCTTTCCTGGCGGTTGCCCTACTGGCAAGCTTCTTCCCGGCCAAGAAGGCGAGTGGAGTGGATCCGGCGGCCGTTCTCAGGAACGAGTGAGACAGGAGGAGCAAGGAGGTGACGGAGGTTAGGAGCCGATGGACGTGGAGGAGGCAGACGCAGAACCAGGAGTTGTCGTCAATGGGTGGTCAGGTTTCGGCTTGAACCTCAAGCGGCGGAAGCATCGCATCTTTCGTAGTACGTCGGGGGTCGGTGGCCAAGAGTTGAGTGCTGCAGAAACGAGAATCCCGCTCAATCAGATAAGATCAAGCGGGACAAGCACTCTGAGAAATGGGCCTGGGTAGACTCGAGCCGGAGGCCGCTAGTGTGGCCGGAGACGAGTGAGGATGGCCCGGAGGGCCACCGCAGATCCACTACCGACCTCACGCTTCTGAGAAACGACTTCATGCAGCCTCTACGGGAACGAGGTCAAAACCGAGGGCAGCGGCCTGGGTTTTGAGGCGCCGGGTCTTTCGAACCCTGGTCT
>JBDHGR010000686.1:0-2288 GCA_039589815.1 Gemmatimonadota bacterium
GATTCCTGCGACGAACATGGTTGGCCTCCTTGAGCTTGGCGCCGCAGAACCTTTGAGCAAGTTCAGCGTACTCCGTCAGCCCAGGTGAGGCCAACCTCGCCTTATAAGGTCACACCAATCGGCCCAAAGCCCGGGAACTGGTTTCGATCTTGTCTTAGCGGGACACTTCACAATGACCCACCCCCACCTGCCGCAATATCCAGGGTGTGACACTTTCCCGCTCTTGGCCTTGAGCCGTGGTCCCCGCAGCGCCAAGGATTAGGAATGTCCGCCTGGATACGGGGCGCGGATGACAGGCCATGTATCCAAGATCCCTTCACGTATTCAAGCTGCGGAGGTCAGGCGGCTTCGATTAATCCCGCCGACACCAGGTCGCCCTTCCAGCGGTTGACCGTCTCGTCACTCTGGTACGGGCTCCTGTCGATCCAGGCCGCAAAGTCGGTACTGGGAAACCGTTCCCTGACTAGCTGGGCTGTGGCTCGAGCCCGCCTTTCAAGGCCCATTTCCACCTGGGCGGCCGCCAAGACCAGGAGTGCCTCCAGATTGTTGGGCTGGTACTCCAGGACCTCTTCTGCGATAGACGCCGCTCGCTCCACCCTGCCACCGATGAAGAGGGAGCACGCCTTGACCGTCGGGTACCAGGGCTTGTTGATCCCGGTGAGGCGCATGGCCACGTCGAGGAGGTCAACCGCCTTCTCCCACTGGCCGAGGTAGCGTCGCACGCTCCCTTCCAGTCCGTAGGTGACATCGCAGGTCGGTCTAGTGATCACCAGTTGGTCCATGGTCGCCAGGGATTCCTCCACCCTCCCCTGTGCCATGAGAACGGCGGCCTGGACCGCCTTGGCCATGCCCGTCGGGTCACCAAGGTCGAAAGCGACCTGAGCCTGATCCCTGGCCTTCAGCAGGGCAGCCTCTGGATCAGAAGCCCACCCGTTGCCAGCCCCAACGAAGTGGGCAAATGCGGAAAGGACAAGTCCGTATGGCTGGTCCGGATGCGACTCGGCCACCTCGGAAAAGAGCCTCAGCGCCTTCGACCACCCCTCCTGGGTGTCGGTCCTGAAGTGGTACCAGCCCAGGTAGATCCGCTCGATGGCCTGGGGATCGTCCAGCTCCCAATAGAGCCCAGCCGGCTCTCCCACCACTAGGTCGATCTCCACGGAACGGGCGACCTCGTCGGAAAGCGTATCGGAAAGGGTTAACATCTCCGCCACATTCGCCGTCCACTTGTGTGACTTGACCACGTTCATGGTAGTGACGTCGAAGAGGGTCGCGAAGACCCGAACCTGTTCACCGAACTGGTGGACGCCTGTCTCAACCATGTATCGAGCATTCCCTCCCGGCTCCCCGCCCCCGGGCTCCAGGGTCGCATCCACAACATTCAACTCGGGCACACGGGCCAGACGGTGGAGCAGATCTCCCCTGACTACACCCGCTGCCGCCCGAACCGAGTCATCGACCATCTCGGTATGGATGGGAAGGACCGCCAGAGTTGGGGTTTCCAGGGAGAGGGTCCTCCGTCGGGCTATGA
Source organism: Gemmatimonadota bacterium (assembly GCA_039589815.1). GTDB lineage: Bacteria > Gemmatimonadota > Gemmatimonadetes > Longimicrobiales > Gaopeijiaceae > JABDNZ01. The sequence continues at coordinate 1,529 of JBDHGR010000686.1, forward strand.
CGGTACCGCCTGCCGGCAGATCCGCGAATTCGTAGACTTCTACCGGCTCCGGAATGTTCTTCAGCTTCTTTCGGCCAATGGACAGGAATCGTAAAGCCGGCTCGTCCAGGGCCCGGTACACTCGTCCTGAGATGCTCACCCCTCCAGGCCGGGCTAGGGACTGAATCCGCGCAGCAATGTTGAGGGCATCGCCATAGTAACCATCCCCTGAAGCCGCTACTTCACCCTGGTCGATGCCCATTCGAAATCGGATCCGATGGGACTCTGAGATCTCTCCGTTCCTGGCCTCGATCTCTTCCGCGATGGCAATGGCAGTTTGGACGGCATTCTTGGGATCCCTGAAAACGGCCATGAAGTTGTCCCCGACGAAATCGGTGAGGGTACCGCCAGCTGCGGAGATCCTCTCCTCAACCAGGTGCCGGTTGCTTTCAACAGTTGCCTTTGTCCCTTCGAAATCGTCGGCCATGAGCCTGCTGAAACCGACGATGTCGGCGTTGAGAGCCACCAACTCCACCGAGCTCCCTATCCCTGTTGTCATGGTTTGTCCCTGCTGGAGTCAACTCGCCCGAATAGCTGTCGGTCTATTGGGGAATGCGGGAATTCCCTGAGAAACCGGTCACTGAAAAGCTCGGCAGCGGGCCTCGTCGTCAATCTCACCGTCCGGCCATCCTCCGTTTATACGCATTGATGAATAACGATGGCTGGTCCGCCGGCACCGCGTTCTTCTTCGGGTTCCCACAAGAAAAGGCCGAACGATTAT
>JBDHGR010000687.1:0-2282 GCA_039589815.1 Gemmatimonadota bacterium
TAACCCTGCGCTCCTCATTTTTTCCTGGACGCACTTCCGGTTAGGCTCTTATACTGCCTCCTTCCCAATCCATTCCCTTGGCGGGCGGCGACTATGGGTTCACGGCGGTATTCTTCATTCATCGGCTCCGGTAGCTGTCTCCCTGCCCGAATGGTCGAGAATCAGGAGTTCGTTGGAAACGAGTTCTTCCTGGACTATGGCCAACCCCTAGACCCGGCAGACAACCCCCGGGTCGTGGCAAAACTCCAGGACATCACGGGGATCAATGAGCGGCGTTATGTCACCGATGATCTTGTAGCGTCGGACCTTGGGGCCGAAGCCGCCCAGAAGGCCCTGGCCGATTCCGGCGCCGATCCCGAGACCCTGGACTACATCATCGTCGCCCACAATTTCGGGGACGTAGATGCTGACCGCTTGCGCCTGGACTTTTGTCCGACCCTCGCTGCGCGGATCAAGGAGAAGCTGCAGATCCACAATCCCTCATGCGTGGCATACGACCTTCCTTTCGGCTGCCCGGGTTGGCTCCAGGCGGTGATCCAAGCCGACTATTTCCTTCGTTCCGGAGACGCCAGCCGCGCACTCATCGTGGGGGCCGAAACCCTTTCCCGGGTCTCGGATCCACATGACCGCGACAGCATGATCTACGCCGATGGCGCGGGCGCTGTGGTCCTTGAAGCAGCTGAAGCGGAAGAGCCGGCAGGGATCTTGAGTCACGCTACACGATCCGACACCCTGGAGCATTGCAGGTTGCTATGGATGGGTCCTTCCTACCATCCACAAAGCCAGGATAATCGGCTCTTCCTGAAGATGTATGGACGGAAATTGTACGAGTATGCCGTTCAGACCGTGCCAGGAGTGGTGCGGGACAGCCTGGACCGGGTCCAACTCGATCTCACCGATGTGGCCAAGATCTTACTTCACCAGGCCAACGCGAAGATGGATCAGGCCATCCTGAAACGTCTTTTTAGGTTGTACGGCGTGGACGAGATTCCCGCACGTATCATGCCCATGACCATCTCTTGGCTTGGCAATAGCTCGGTGGCCACTCTTCCGACGCTGTTCGACTTGATGCGCCGAGGGCAGCTGGATGGCCAAAGGTTCTCCTCGGGAGACCTTGTGGTCTTAGCGTCGGTTGGAGCCGGGATGAACATCAACTCTTTGGTCTACCGTTACCCGTAACCGACCCTCGGAGATTGTGGGGTCCAGGCACCTTCGAAGGACCTTAGGTATCGGCAGCCTGGGGAGGAACCACGACCTCGGAATGGTTGCCTGCCTCCAACCCCTATCTCACATTCCGGCCAGAGATGATCTGACCCCAAACCCTCCTTGGAGGTTTGCCGGATAGGGGCCGGAAGCACCCAGGATCACCCACTCGACGCAGGGAACCCGAGGCAGGGAACCGCTTGCGTCCCTAGTCTCGAGTCTCGCAGTTTAACAACCTGTTTCCTTCTTCAGGGTGGCCCGAAGCCTCCTGTCCCCGACTGCGGTGCCGAAGCCCATGAATGAACCTTTGATATTCTCAAAAATCGACGCCGATCGGATTCTCAAGCGCGCGGCCGAGATCGAAGGCTCAGAGGATGCAAAGCCTCTCACCGTGACAGACTTGCGGTCCATCGCAGAAGAGGCCGGGTTCGGCTTGCAGGCGGTGGAACGTGCGATAGCCGAAGCAAGACGTGCGGCGTCCGCGGAGACTCGCCGGCCCCCGGTTCAGAGATCCGGGGTAATTATCAGCCACCTCTCGACCCAACGATCCGTTCCGGTAGAGGTCAGCTCCGAGCAACTGATGAGGGCCGTTCGGCTCTTCCAGCCGTATCGGGAAGGACACGCCCAGGTCAAGCTGGAAGACCACCAGATCACCTGGCGTGATCGGAAGGGGATCCGGTTCACGGCCACTCCCTCGGGCAACACCACCGAAATCAAGGTTTTTGTATCGAAATTTCTCGTTCGGCGCGGGAGGTGGATCGGGTGGGTGAAATCCGCTGCGGACCGGCTTGAAACCCTCGTGTTCATGGTCGCCACCCAGGACCACCCGAGTACGGACCTCATACCCGCGCTGCCCAAGCCTGCGATCTCCGAAATCGATAAGGCCTGAAGCCTCGAACCCGTTCTCGAAGACCACGTGGCGGCCATGAAATCTGACCTTGAGTTGGATTTGGACCCCGGCGGGGACCCCTTCCTGGTGTGGGCGGTCCGCGTGGTAGGTGTCCTGTTGGCTGTGGCCAGCCTCGTTTTTGGGATCTACCTCTTTGAGGGTGGAGGCTTCGATGCCCTCTATTCCCAAT
>JBDHGR010000688.1:0-2275 GCA_039589815.1 Gemmatimonadota bacterium
GCCCGCCTCCCTCGCAGGCTTCCCCATCGGCCGCGCAGATGGCGAGTAAAGTGACCAAGAAGGCAGCTACGCCGCCCCCGATGGCAAGTCCAATGGTCGCCCCCGTATTTGCCTTCCGCGCATCCGCTCCAGCGACATCCGAGAGCGTGGAGACTGCCGTCGTATCGCCGGTGCCAAACTCATAGACGCTGTCCCTGGCAACCCAGACAGAATCGAAAGTGAGCCGTTGGCCACCTTCAAGCGTGAGCCGCACCTTGCCATGATGCTCGGCCAACGTCTCCGCCACGGGTGGTTCCAGAGCAACCCAGTGCTGGCACGCAGCCGTGAAGCACACAAGAGTCAACAGAACGACCGGACGAGAGCGACGTAGCGATCTAGCGAATCGGGCCATGGTCGTTCCTCCTACAAAGGGATCTTCTCGGGCTTGGGTTCATGGGCTTTTGGGGCGTGACCCACCCCACCTGAATTCGATGGCCCCAAGGAATCCGTCCGGTCCTGGCTCCCCTCCGTGGCCAGCGATCTGATAGACTCCGCGAATCGAGACGACTCTCGCGGGATTGATGGCGAGTCCGAACTGACCTGCGTAGACGCCACCGCCAAACTCCGGTTCCGCCAAGAGGCCCAGTCCCAGCCTGACCAACGGAGTCACGACGAATCGCGGCAGCGGCTGAACCTCTACTCCACCTTCGAGCGTAAAGAGCCCTTCATCGGCACCTGATAAGCTGAAACCGACATCCCAGCGAAGGATCCCGCTGTCGAGGATCTTCCTGCCGAACCGAAGGCCGACCCATGCGGCTGAGAGGCTGTCGCGACCGTGCATGGTCGCCGACCCGACCTCGGGACGGATGAACCAAGCGGCGGGAGGTTGCGTTGTTTTTTCTACGCGACTGGAAGGCTGCGGCTCGGGTTGGTCGGTCTCTTGAGCTAAGGTGAGTTCGTCAGGTAGCACGATGAGGGCGGTTGCTACGAGAAGCGGAATAGCGTGACACTTCTGCATGGCTAACCGCCCCGGGAGATTCGATGATGTGGATCGTTGTCGGGGATCTATTGGAGAGGGCGCGTGCCACGAAAGGAGCAGAGGGTGGCCTTTGCCCACGGCTTACTGCGAGGCGTCGAGACTAGCTGCGGCTAAACAGGGCTCCTACTGCGTAGGGCTCTCGTCGGTCCGTCATAACCCTACGAAACGAGATGAATAATCATAACAAAGATCGGACTGCCAGGAATTGGGAGAATCTCCACTTTTCCTGTGGGGAGAATCATTATTCGCCCCCGTGTGGATGCGGTTCTACAAGCACGAAATCAGGAGCGTCGCCTTCGGCTACGGCGAAGGCTAAGACGATTGCAGAGCCACGACTCGTCAGAAAGGAATTGTGTGGAGGCGCGGTTTCTGGCCCCCACCTAGATTCCTTCTAGGCATGAGCGAGACGAAGCGCAGTAGAACTGGGGCGAGGAAGCGCGGCAGAACTTGCGGGTCGGAAGCGTGAGCGCCCGAGTGCCCAAGCGTTTGCGTCTTCTGAGGGTCATCACACTACTCCTCCTTGTCGGGCTTCTCGGGCTGGTCTTTCATGTTCCACTCCTCCGGGGTATCGCTGGGTGGCTGATCGTAAGCGACGATCCGATTCAGGCCGATGCTATTGTGCTCCTCAATGGTGGAGAGATCCGCGCCCTTGCTGCCGCACAACTCTACGTCCAGCAATACGCGTCGCGTGTTCTGATTGCTCAGGCCGAGGAGCGTCCGTCTCAGTCCTTGAACATCGCGCCAAACAGCACAGAGGTATCGGTTGCGCTCCTGGTATCCGAGGGTGTCCCAAAAGACAGCATCATGGTGCTGGAGTATGGATTGGGCGTGACCAGTACCTTTGACGAGGCCATCGCGCACACCCGGTACATGTATGACCACAAGATCGAACGCGTCCTCCTGGTTACTTCGGCTTTTCACACCCGCCGAGCCCGGTGGGCGTTTAACCGCATGTCGGGGAGGAATCCCGAGCGATGGAGGGGAGAGATAGTCGTCGTGGGCAGTCCGCACAACGGATTTAACGAGAGCAACTGGTGGAAAACGGAGAAAGGTCTCGTCACCCTAAACAACGAGTACCTGAAACTCGGCTACTACCTTCTCACGAAACGCTGAAGCTCACGCTCGTGCCCACACCGAGGTTGACGCCCCGTTGAGACCTACCAGCTATCCTGAAAGTATGCTCGACTTCTCAGACCTCGACTCGCCCGATCCGCTCAAGCGCGACCTGGCCTACCTCAGGCTGCTGGAGGAGCTACT
>JBDHGR010000689.1:0-2272 GCA_039589815.1 Gemmatimonadota bacterium
CGGTCGGTACCGGCGCGCTCTTTTTGTCCACACCCCAGCGTGGGTCGAGTACCGTGTAAAAGTGCCGCAGGGAGGACGCCTCGACACGGGCCTCGGCACTTTGGGGTCGGAGCCACCCACCACCTTCCAGGTCACGGTGACGCCACCCGGGGAGCAGGCGGAGACCCTCCTACGGGAGACCCTCGTTGACCGGGGGGCCTGGACCCAGCGTTCTGTTGACCTCGGCGCCTACGCCGGGCAGGTCGTCACACTTTCCCTGGAAGCCGAGTCACAAACGGAAGGGAGAGTCGCTCTCTGGGGTGCACCAACGCTCACCGGTCCCCGCGCCACAGAAAGGCCAAATGTCATCTTCTACATCATCGACGGCGCCGGGGCCGAGTATATGAGCGTGTACGGCTATAACCGTCGCACCACGCCGAACATTGAGCGCCTGGCGGCCGAGGGTGCCGTCTTTGAGCGGGCCTACAGCAACGCCAGTTGGACTCGACCCTCGACGGCTTCCTTCATGACCTCGCTACAGAACAGTGTGATGGGTGGCGCGAGAAACGGGTTCAATGTCGTGCCCGATGACGCCCTGACCATGGCTCAACACATGCACCGAGCCGGTTATCAGACCGCCGTATTCACCCCTAACCCGAACGCTGGGAAGATGAGCGGCCTGGAGCGCGGAGTGGACCTCCACCGGGAGGAGTGGCCCGAGATGAATGCTACGCGCCACCACCGGGAGTCCTCGAAATTCCTGCATGGAGCCTTCTGGAACTGGCGAGATGCATATCCGGGCGAGCCGTATTGGGTCCACTTCCAGACCGTCGACATCCATGGGGATTTCCCTGCCGCGGCCCCCTTTGGAGGGATGTTTGTCGGCCCCGAGAGGGTGGCATGGATGGAGGAAGCGGACGGACGGATCCGTGAGGCGAGGGACCGGGGGGCCGAGGGGCCCTCTGAGATCTTCGCGGAGACGGGCATCCGCCGGTCCGTCATGAATTCCGCTCGGCAGGGCTTCTACGACGAAGCCATGGCCTACAACGATGATCAGCTTGGACGGTTGGTGGAGCGCCTGAAGGCCGAAGGGGAATGGGAGAATACACTCCTGATCGTTGGGGGCGACCACAGCATCCGCGCGGCGTGGAGGGATATGGGGCTAGCTATCCAGGATTCACTGCCGGCCCCATGGGAGGACCCGATGTTCCGGCCCTCCATCACCAGGGTGCCGCTCATCTTCGTCTGGCCGGGACACATCGAGGGAGGTCAGCGATTCAGCCAACCGGTGGTCTCCATGATCGATGCCCTTCCTACCATCCTGGATCTGGTAGGATTACCGTTGCCCGAGGTAATGCAGGGACAGTCGCTGGCCCCCCTACTGTTGGGGACGGGAAGTGTGGAGGCCCGGCCCGTGATCCTGGATGAATTCTGGGTAGATCCCGTGACCGACGAATTCCGGGGGATCCTGGAAGTAGTGGATGGCCGCTGGGGAGCCTCGCTGGAGATCAATCCGGAGCCACCCGAGGAAGATGAGCCCGAGGGGAGGGCACTGCGCAGGCGCCCCGTGCCCCTGCTGTTGTACGATTTGTGGAACGATCCCGTGTGCTTGCACAGCGTCCACGAGAAATACCCCGACCTGGTCGAGAAGTACACGGCTTTTCTGGAAGAGCAGTGGGAAGCCCATCAGGCATTGGGCCAATACTTCACGCCAGCCGAAGACGTGGTGCTGACGCCAGCACAACTCGAAATGCTTCGGACGTTGGGGTACATCCGGTAGTCCGAGGAGAAGCTGCCCACCGACGGCAGGTGGACCTTCCCTGCCGCGTCCGTCAGCGGGGTGGGTTTGGATACTCAGCAGTCAGAAAGGCCCGGCCACGATGAGCACCGACAACCGACGCTGCACGAGACGTGAGTTCGGCAGAATGTTCGTCATCGGTGCCGGCGCTCTTTCCCTCGCGCCCCGATTTGTCAAAGCGCAGGAGCGGCCCACCGGCATTGACGAGAGTATCTTCGTCCGGTCTGATGAACTCACTCTGCGCGCTCTGCAGAACCCCGGCCGCCGCTCGCTCTCCTTTTCCAACTTCGCCGGCACCCGCGATGAATGGCGCGATGCCTGCAAGGCCAAGCTCGCAGAACTGATCGGCTATGAAGCGCCCTCACCGGGAACCGCCACCCGACTGCGCAAAATCAAACACGCCGGCGTCACCATCGAAGCCTGGCTCATGACCGTGGGTGACACCCTCTCCATGCCCGCCTACCTGCTCATCCCTGCCACGGGAGGAAACCCCGG
>JBDHGR010000690.1:0-2268 GCA_039589815.1 Gemmatimonadota bacterium
TCAGGTCGGTGGCTCCCAGCGTCTGGAATGTGTGCTTCGGCTGTTTGTCGACCATGAACTTGTGAAGGTCGATCGTTCCCTGTTCGCTGATGGAGGCCTCAAGCGCCTCCGCGACCGGGAGCTCGGCGGGGTCCGGTTCGGGATCGTCCGTGGGGGATAGATGGCGGCGGCCTTCACGAACAGTCGGTCCAAGTCCGACAGCTTCTCGTTCTCATGGGTCCCGAACCCATCCGTGGTCCACGCCGAGGGGAAAGCGTAGAGCATGATCGAGTCGGGGAAAGATTGGATCATCCTGAGTCCTCCCGACGAAAACAGGATTCGACGTGTGGATGGTCTCAAGGGTCGTGATTCCAGAGGGGGCTCCCTCGCCGCAGACGCCTGGATGGGTTTGTAAGCCAGCCATCAGAACTGCGCCCGTGAGATTCGAACCCGTTCGGTTGGGTCTGGGAGGATGAATCCCGGGAGAGGGAAGAGTCGTTCAGAATACGCAAGGAAGACTCTTCCCCAGAGGTTTCTGGTCAAGAGAGCGTGCCCTCTACTTTCTCTCCAAATTCGAGAGTAGGTACTGAATATCGGTGTTGCCGAATCGGTCAATGGGCTCTCTGACCTCGGTCCTTTTTCCTATTAGTGCTGAGGTTCGTCCAGGAAAAGAGCCAAAAACTATGTGTCGGTGGCTTTGAACTGATTGCCGAGGTTCTTCTCTGTTTCACCGATGTACTTGTTCCGGCGCATCTCAACTTCACCCCCCCTCCACATCTACCCACACCGTCTCGCCTTTGACAAACCAAGACAAACCGAATGCCCACAGCGCCATGGATTCCAGCCAGAACACAGGCTTGATCGCGGCGACGGGCGTACTTTGCAGGAGAGCATAGTACAAGGCGATGGAGGCGATGCAGGCCAGCATGATCCCTCCGCAGGCCACGTATATCCAGTTCCGGATCTGCTTCTCCGGTGTCGGGGAAACGCCCCTCTTGGTTTTGGTGAAAAGAACCAGGGAAAAGTACGACAAGACCAGGAACAGCCCTGTCGCGGAAAGAAAGTGGACGGCCCGGATCGCTTTTGACTCACTGGTCGTGGGGAAGAGCGCCACACCCAGGGCGAGGATGCACGCCAGATCACCGGCGATATCGTCCTTGCGCTCATACCCTCGGTACGAGAACAGGAATAACCCGATGGCGAAAAGGACGCCGACAAAGACGTTCCTCATATCGGTTCCGTAGTAGTCACTGATCGAATCCTGAAGCTCGGCGCCGGAGCCTAGAACGACACAGCCCACTACTAGGATTGGGGGGAGGGAAACCCCCAGGATACCGACCACACGCCTCAACGTGAGATAGGACACCAATACCCGCTTGCCCTCACCGGTCTCTTCCATGTCGCCGTTATCTCCGGGCGTGAAAGGATGAAAGCTGACCACTCCCGATCCGACCCAACACTCCGACCTTCCTGCGTCGAAGGTACTGCCAGCCTGGATGTTTATTAAGGGGACGAGGGTTGGTAACCTAGCTCGGTTTCTCCTTGAGGACGGTGAAAGCCAGGAGGCCCATCAAGTGGCCGAAGGATTCGAGAAGGGGAAGGGAAGTAGCTGAACGCCACTCGGCCGTTGGCGGAGTCTTCGGGCTGGGGTTCTGACCGGGCAGTGCAGAGAGGCGTTAGTCGTTGCAGAGAGGCGTTAGTAGTTGAGGACGATCCAGACCCCCGTCACGATCCAACCCATCGCCAGAGCAGACAACAACCATTTCTCCACTGTCGGCATCGTTTGTCGCCCCTTCTCCCCGTGAAACCATCCGATCACGGACACGCCGAAGAAGCCGAAGACCACCGACACCACGATCAGCCAGAAGAGCCACTCCGGCACGACTCCTCGGCTTTCGAAGTCGCTCGCGGCATCCACACTGATCCACCCTCCCGCGATATAGGCGGCCAGTAGTTGAGGTAATCTCTTTCGGAATAAAAGTTTACCTAAATTCACCTCCACTAGACTATCAACTTTTTGTTGAGTGGGTGAACGACGGTCCCCCTGTAGCTTCCTCTCGACATCGGCAGCGCTCGGCCGGTGCGCCGGGTCCGTGGCCAAACAAACTCCGATGAGCTCCACCAACTCCGGATCGGTGTCATGGAGGAAGTCCGCCAGGGGTGCCAGGCCCACTGCTGTGTCCGTTTTGCCGGAGCTCTGGGTTGGGTCATCATTGGGCGGAGGTGGATGGCCCGTCAAAAGCTGATGAGCCAGGATACCCAGGCTGTAGATGTCGGCTCGGTCCGTTA
>JBDHGR010000691.1:0-3240 GCA_039589815.1 Gemmatimonadota bacterium
CCTCGTCATCTGCATCCAGGCCACCAGATCTCCGGCAGTCCTGATACCACCCATCCCTGAAGTCATGATATGCGAAATATGCATGCCCATGGGGTCGCCGACGCCAATCTAGAGACCGTCCGCCTTGCCAAGCTCTACTAGGCTTTTCGACACCCTGGACACGCTGTCGACCGGGGGTTGCTCCATCATTGGAACCCCGCCGACGCCCATGCCCACGTTCACATGGACGGGGATTTCGGACGCCTCGGTGGCGGCTTTTACGAGAGTGGTCGCCCGAGCGAGGTTCCAGGCCACGGACTCGTTGGTGTTGGTGTTTACGGCAACCCCGACAATGTCGGCGCCGGCAGCAGCGGCCACCTCGACCTGATCGTGTGGGTACATCCCCGCTAGCCGTTTTCCATCGAATTCCACCGCGCCGTGCATGCCCAGGACAAACTCCCCAGAAGCTCCCAGGATCACCGGCATATGCGGAAGATCTTTTTTCAGATCCTGCACCGCCTGAAGGGCCGCCATATAGTCAGCGTCCCCGGCAGATCCAGAAGTGTCGAAGTTGATCCCCTCGCATCCCACGGTGTCGAGCTTGCGAACCACAAAACCCAGGTCCCGCCTTAAATGTTCGGCTGCCGCCTCCTGGGTCTCCTTTGCACCTTCGATATCTCCCTTTCCAAGGAGATCGGCCGGGTTCACGCAAGGGCCGTCGGGTTGGTAGTACAGCCCCATGTTCGGTTGCGCCCCGTAAAAAAACGGGGCCGTGGTCATCTGGGACGCGGTGTAATACTCGTTCATCTCGAAGTTGACGATGGACTTCACGGGCTTGTAGCTGTAGTCGCTGTGGCCCATGGAGGTTGTGTCCGCTCCGCACGCCCGCTCGTAGACAAGGATTGCCTGCATCCTGCTCAAAGGCACACCCACCCCGCCCCCGTCCTGGCCCGAATAGAAGCTCATGGTGCAGCCGTCATCGGTGACCACCACTTCTTTACCGGATTCCACACCGACCATCCGTGACGGGTGTGCCATGACCTCGAACAACTCGTCGAGTTCATCCTCGCTCAGCCGTGCCACGCGCCCCTTCTCAGCGGCGTCCTCCGTACCGGCCAGGATCTCATCCCTGAGTTCGGAGGCATCCATGGTGATCCTCTCCCCATCTCCCATCCTGGTCGAAATAGCATCACTCATTCAGGAATCTCCTGGAAAAAGAAGAGTTGGGTGGGGCGGAAGCAGCCATTTTTGAAACCACATTTCACGATATGAAACACTGTACCATTCCCCTGGCTCCCGAACAAGGGCCTCCAACGGTGGTGTTTGGACCCACAATGGAGTTTACCTGTCGGGGACACCCACGGTGGTATCTTTGTGGTCAGAAAATACGGGATGCCGGAGTGATTGACACGCTTCTGGTTGAGGATCAGCTTGCCTCGGTTACCCGAATGGCCTCTTGGCGACGGAGCCGGAATCGGGAAAGAGGGTACGCCGGTCCAGATTGGCCTCAGCAAGGCAGGGGAGTCGGGGGGAGTGGATCGCTACAAGATCGTGTGGGCTCTAAACCCACATAGCTCGGTGTGACTCCGGGGCTCCCCGCCACCCTCCCTTTCCGCTTTGGCTACCTGGGACCGGAACCAAACGATGGGTGGGGGGGCGGCAGCTTCTCCTGGCGAGTGTCGAGCCGATCTTTTTTTCTTGAAGGGACAACCGTGGAAACGACCTGGTCGAAGACACAATTGGAGCGGCTCCGGGCCCTCGAAGCCGGGGAAGCCCATCTCTTTGAGCGGTACGAGGATCCGACGCAAAGGGACCGTGCGTTTCAGAAGCTCGAGGGTTCCCTGGTGAAGATCCGGAGGAGAGAACTGCAGGAGATGAGACGGGTCCACGGCCGTCCGGGCCTATGTCGCCTGCAGACCGATCTGGAAGAAGCTCTCGTGGGAGCCGGATTCGTTCAGGTGACAACCCCCACCATCCTGTCACGAGGCCTCCTGGCTAAAATGGGGGTCACCGAAGGCCACGACCTCTTCGGACAGGTCTTCTGGTTGGACCGGGACCGCTGCCTTCGCCCAATGTTGGCGCCCCATCTTTATTACCTGATCAAGGATCTCTTGCGCCTCTGGGACTCCCCGGTGGGCATCTTTGAGATCGGCTCTTGCTTCCGGAAGGAATCCCAGGGAGCCCGGCACTCGACCGAGTTCACCATGCTCAACCTCTGCGAGTTCGGCCTTCCCGAAGAGGATCGGGGCGAACGGGTCCGGGAGATGGCGGAGCTGGTAACCGGGGTGCGGGAATCGACAAGTACCGACTGGCAGAATCGGAGTCGACCCTGTACGGAGAAACCCTGGACGTGGTGGGTGCGAACGGCCTCGAGCTGGGCTCAGGAGCCATAGGGCCTCACCCACTGGACCATGCCTGGCGGATCACCGATACCTGGGTGGGTATCGGTTTCGGCCTCGAGCGCCTCCTCATGACCGTGAGGGAAGGGAACAGCATTGGGAGAGTGGGCCGGAGCCTCGCCTACCTCGACGGCATTCCCCTGAGCATCTGAAGATGATCCCGGTTCTGGAAAAAGCCGAAGAAGGAGACGCCCTTACCCGGGGCGAAGTGGTCCGTCTTCTCTCCGTACATGAGGAGGAGGATCGTGAGGCACTCTTCGCCGCTGCCCGGAGGGTCCGGGATCGGAACACGGGGAACAAGGTGTTCCTCTACGGATTCATATACCTGAGCACCTTTTGCCGAAACGATTGCCAGTTCTGCTTCTATCGAAGATCGAACACAGGGTCTCTCCGGTACCGGAAGAACCGGACCCAGGTGGTGGAGGCGGCCATGGCCTTGGCCGGGTCTGGAGTGCATCTCATCGACCTCACAATGGGGGAAGACCCGGCCCACTTCGAGGACGGCGGGTTTCGCGAGTTGGCTGAAACTGTGGCTTCCGTGAGGGGAGCCGCAGACCTCCCGGTCATGATCTCACCCGGGGCCGTGGACGAGGGGGTTTTGGCTTTGCTCAAGGAGGCCGGAGCGGACTGGTATGCCTGCTACCAGGAGACCCACAACCGACCCCTCTTCCAAGCGATCAGGCCGGGGCAGGATTTCGCCGCCCGGCTGGAAGGGAAACGGGCCGCCCAAGGGCTGGGCTTCCTGACCGAAGAAGGGATCCTCTCGGGTGTCGGGGAGGCCTTGGAGGATGTCGCCGACTCGCTGGCGGCCATGCGAGAGCTGGAAACCGACCAAGTCCGCGTTATGGGTTTTGTACCCCAG
>JBDHGR010000692.1:0-2259 GCA_039589815.1 Gemmatimonadota bacterium
TACATCCCTACCTCCCCTCTGACCGGCATTGCCTGGTCGCTTCCACGATCTGCCGTACATACCGGCAAACATGCCGGAATATGCCGGGATTTACCGGCCCAATGTCGGGCCCAATTCAACACGGAAACCGGCCCGACCCACTTCTCTTTCACAGAAGGTGTATCCCTTCTCCCGCGACGGCCGCGGCGTCTTGATCTGTGAGCCCAAGGTCGACGACGTCAACGAGTAAGCACCTCCCGGCCACCCATCGTCGGCCCACCATACCTTAAGATGGCTCTCCAAAACCCTCGAAACCAACCTCCAGTGGGTTGGGGACTAGGCCTCCAGGCCCTCCAACCGCTTCTTCACCTGGATCACACTCAGTAGGTGGCCGGAAGACACGACTTTGCCGTCCACGACGAGGCCCGGGGTCATCAGCACCCCCCGGGAGGCGATCTCCTTGAGGTCGGAGACTTTCGTGACCTCAGCATCGAGCTCCATCTCCTCCACAGCAGCCCGAACGTTCTTCTCCAGGAGCTGGCACTTGGGGCAGCCTGGCCCCAGGACTTCGATCTTCAGCATTACGCGATCCTTCCGTAGATCAACCCGGTGATGGTCGCCATGACCGCCACCAGCAGAATGAACGTCATTGTCTTTCGGGTCCCGACGACGCTCCGAATCACCAGGATGCTGGGAAGGGAGAGTGCCGGGCCCGCCAGGAGGAGAGCCAGGGCCGGGCCACTCCCCATTCCACTTCCCAACAGCCCCTGGAGAATCGGGACCTCGGTGAGGGTGGCGAAGTACATGAAGGCTCCGGCAACCGAAGCGAACAGATTGGCTCCGAGGGAGTTCCCACCCACGGCCCCAGCGATCCACTCGGACGGAATCAGCCCTTCCTGGCCTGGTCTCCCCAGAAGCAGGCCTGCTACCAGGATTCCAATGAGAAGGAGAGGCAGGATCTGTTTCGCAAATCCCCAGGAGGCGGCGAACCAGTCCCCCAACTCCCCCTCGCTAGTGCTGGTCACCAAGGAGAGACCGATGGTGGCTGCGACGAAGGCAGGCACGGGTGAGGAGGGGAGGAAGATGGCCAAAGCAATCGTTGGGACCACCACGACGGTCAGTCGCAACCAGGTCAACCCGAACCAGGCCACCAGCACCAAGCCCAGCCCACCGGCCAGCACGGCCGTTAGGATCCATCGACTGGAGTAGATGGTGAACCAGAGACCCGCTTCCGCCTCGGGCCGGCCCCAGTTGGCAAACACCAGGATCCCGATCATGAGACCGAAGTAGACGATGTTCTGTCCCAGGCTTCGCCCGCCTTCTTCATCACCCTCCGGAATCTCCTGGGCAGCGACCCGGGCTTCTTCGTCCTTTCGGAACAGGAAGTGCATCAGGAGTCCGATGACCACCGCGAAGACGATGGCCCCCACAGCCCTGGCCACACCAAGGCTCAGGCCCAGCACGCTGGCGGTGAGCACGATGGCCAGGACGTTGATGGCCGGACCGGAGTAAAGGAATGCCGAGGCGGGTCCCAGCCCTGCCCCCGTTCCGTAGATGCCGGCGAAGAGAGGAAGAACCGTGCAGGAGCATACCGCCAGGATCGTTCCGGACACCGAAGCCACCCCATACGCCAGGACCTTCGGCGCGCTGGGACCCAGGTAACGGAGCACGGCCTGCTGATTCAAGAACACGGAGACCGCACCGGCGATGAAGAAAGCCGGCACCAGGCAGAGGAGGACATGCTCCTGGGCATACCATTTGGTGAGGGCCAGAGCTTCCACCACCGCGCCATCGAACCGAGGACTCCCAATGGGTAGCCAATAGGCCCCGACGAAGACCGCCACTACCCAGAGAAGAGGCTTCCACTCGGTTCCCCAGTCGGTCGCCAGGTTCGCCCTCATGCCGCGTCCCTCGCCGCCCGCATTTGAACCAGGACGGAGCCCGCTTCAGGAATCGGTCGGTTCTCCAGAAGCTCCCGAAGCATGCCCAGGATCTTCGAAAGCTCCTCGTTTTGGTCGTGAGGAAGACGGTAATTGATGATCAGGCCCTCCCTCTCGTCTTCCAGCACTCCTGAATCCCGAAGGTACCTCAGGTGCCGGGAAGCCTTTGATTGGGAGATCCCGAGAATCCGCTCCGTTTCACACACGCATAGATGTCCGTGCCGGAACACCAGCCCCATGATGGTGAGACGGGTATCGTCCGACAGTGCCTTGAACACGCGGCTGAGCTTCTTCATGCTTTCCTCCATTCGACAAAGAGCATACCCGTCTAAGCGGGTAT
>JBDHGR010000693.1:0-2254 GCA_039589815.1 Gemmatimonadota bacterium
CGTCTGAATCCTGGGAGTGGGAGTTCAACTTCCAGCCTGTTGGGAACGGGCCCTACCGGTACGTCCGGCACGTCACGCAAACGATGATCGAGTTGGAGGCCAACCCGGATTATTACCGGGGGAAGCCTGAGATCGAGCACCTCATCCTGAAACTGGGTGAGGGAGAGCCGATTATCGAGTTGAAGTCCGGGAATGTCGATCTGGCGGTTTTTGGCACCGTGGCCGACAACGACATCCCGGTGCTGGAGATGGACCCAAACCTGAAGTACTACTGGCGGACGGCAAACGGCGTTTCTGGTCTCGCCTGGAACCTCCGGGATCCCATCCTGGCGGATCGGCGGGTGCGGCAGGCAATCGCATACGCCGTGGATCGAACCGAGATGGCGGCTGCTCTGGATCTTCCACCGGAGGTCACGTTCCGAGACGTACCTCTCACCTGGAACCAGAGGCTCCGGGGTGAGAGTCCTCCTCCCCTTCCCTTCGACCTGGAGAGATCGCGACAGCTGTTGGAGGAGGCCGGTTGGCGGGACGTTAGTGGAGATGGCATCCGGGAGAAGAACGGTCAGCCCCTCTTTATCGAAGCACAGACGGGCCGGGGTGGTATGGAGATGCTGGTGATCCTCCAGGCACAACTGCTGAAGATTGGCGTCCGCCTTGAAATCGTGCCCAATGCCGCCATCAGGGACGTGATCACGGCCATTCGGAGAGGGCAACCTGCGGAGCTCGAAGGGATCCAGGCTGTTTTTTCCGATTGGGGCCGGTGTCCGCACCACTTTCCCATTCTTGTGGGCCATCCCCCGGACCGGAAATCCGCCTTCGGTTACCGGAATCACGCTCTGATCGACCTCAACGATGCCATGGACCTGGCTCTCGTCCCCGGTGAGATGGACGAACTCTGCCGAGGAACCTGGCCGATCCTTCAGGAGGATCAACACTTCCTCTTCCTGCTTCCCGGTCTCTGGTTGGCCGCCGCCCATAAGAGTGTGAGGGGTCTCCAGAACGGCACCCGGGTCTGGATCAGCTCGAATATTGTCGATCTGTGGATCGAGGGCGATCCCAGGGAACCAGGCGTGTCCGGTGGCTAGGCCAGCTTCGTGGTTCCGGGAGGTCGGGGCTATCCCTCTCCTAATCCTGGCCATCCTGCCGACCTCCTGCGATCCCGGGAGGCAGTCCGGAGACCAGGCGGACGACCCCGCCACCCTCACCCTTCTCCTCGACCAGGACGAGACCCTCATGCGGCCCGCCATGGACGAGGAAGAGAAGTTCCTGGTTTTCCTTCCCATGGCGAAACAACGGGAGGACGGAGAGCTGGAGGGAAGGCTGGCCCGCAGTTGGGAACGGTCAGAGGACAACCGTATCTGGACTTATCACCTCAGGACGGACGTCCGCTGGCACGATGGGGTGCCCGTCACCGCGCAAGACGTCGTCTTTACCATGAAGCTGTTGAGCGATTCGGCGGTTGCGTACTACCCGCCCGGAGCCGTCACAGCCGCGGCTCTCGACGACAGTACGGTGGTGTTCGAATATGCCCGGGAAACCGCCATCAACCCCGTCACCACGACCTGGTGGACCTCCTTCCTTCCCCGGCACCTCCTGGAGGACCTGGACCCGGACTCCATCAACTCCTGGGATTTCTGGTCTCAGCCTGTGGGTAACGGGCCGTATCGGTACGCACGACACCTTCCCAAGACCATGATGGAGCTGGAGGCCAACCCGGATTACTATGCTGGCCCACCCGATATCCAGCGGGTGATCCTGAGGTTCGGACCCTTGAGCCTGCTGGAGTTGCAGGCGGGCAACGTGGACGTGGTCCCCTACGTCGGCGCCACAGAGTCCACGGCCCTCTTGGCGGATCCTGATTTCCGTGTGTTTCACAGTATCAACGGCCTCCACGGGCGATTGCTGGTGTGGGACAATCGGAACCCGCTCTTCCAGGACGCCAGGGTCAGGTGGGCCCTGACCCTGGCTTTGAACCGGCGGGAAATCCTGCAGGCCATGGACCTTCCGGATTTCGTCCCCATCGCGGACGGTCCGTACACCGGGCGCCAACTCTCAAAGGGTGATCTCCCCGATCCCATTCCCTACGACGTCGCCGAGGCTGAACGGCTCCTGTTCGAAGCTGGATGGAGGGATGAGGACGGGGACGGAATCCGGGATCGGGCCGGCGTGCCGTTTCGTTTCAACCTCGTTCTGGCGGAAGGCGCCGATGGGGAGCACATGGCCGTCATGATCCAAGAGTACCTCTCTCGGGTTG
>JBDHGR010000694.1:0-2250 GCA_039589815.1 Gemmatimonadota bacterium
GACCGCCGCACGTTCATCACTCGGATCGCCGCCGGAGGCACGGCCTGGGCTGCCGCTTCCGGTCATACGGATCCGGTTGGAGCTGGCCTGGTGACGGGTTCCCAGCGTCCCCCGGCGGGCTCGTCCGGGGCCCCGGAGGCCACCCTGGGCTTCCGTCTGGCCGAACCGGCGTTCAGACCCCTTCCGTTGGGCTCCATTCGGCCTCGGGGTTGGCTGGAACGACAGCTTCGGATCCAGGCCGAAGGCCTCACCGGCCACCTGGACGAGTTCTGGCCCGATGTGGGCGAAAGCCAGTGGTTTGGTGGTGAAGCCGAAGGGTGGGAACGGGCCCCGTACTGGTTGGACGGGGCCATTCCCCTCGCCTGGACCTTGGACGACGAGCTTCTGAAGGCCAAGGTCACGGGGTACGTGGAGGAGATCCTGGCCCGGCAGCGGCCCGGCGGATGGTACGGGCCTTACCCGGCCGATGCTTCGGTGACGCGCTACGATCTCTGGGCCATCCTCCTTGCCAACAAGATGATGACCCAGTACCACGAGGCCACGGGCGATCAGCGGGTCCTTCAGGCCGTGGAGGCGAGCCTCCGGGCCCTGGCGGCAGGGGTCCAGCGAACCCCCCTCTACAACTGGGGGAAATACCGCTGGTTTGAAGGGCTGATCCCTGTTTTCTACCTCTACGAAAGAACCGGAGAGGAGTGGCTCCTGGACCTGGCTCGGTCACTCCGGGACCAGGGCACCGATTATCAGGCCCTTTACGCCCAGGAGGGGGTCACTCTTCCGACACCCCGGCGGGGACTCTGGACCTGGGACAAGCACGTGGTGAACACAGGGATGGCCGTGAAGGCTTCAGCCCTTTCCTGGCGGTTGGACGAGAAGGTGATAGACCGGGAGTTCCCTGCCCGGATGCTGGAAATCCTGGACCGACACCACGGCCAGGTCAACGGGATGTTCACCGGCGACGAGTGCCTTTCCGGAAAAAACCCGGTCCAGGGCACCGAGCTCTGTGCCGTTGTGGAGTTCATGTACTCCCTGGAGATACTCCTTTCCGTCTTCGGCGATTCCGCTTTCGGTGACCGCCTGGAACGTGTGGCATTCAACGCCCTGCCCGCCACCTTTTCGCCTGACATGTGGGCCCACCAGTATGATCAACAGGTGAATCAGGTGCAGTGCACCATCAATCCCGACCACATGTGGTCCACCAACGGGCCCGAATCCAACCTCTACGGACTGGAACCCAACTACGGATGCTGCACTTCCAACATGCACCAGGGGTGGCCGAAGCTGGCCTCCCACCTCATCATGAAGGCCCCGGGGGAAGGACTGGCGGTGGTGGCCTATGCTCCAGGTGAAGCCCGCTTCGAGTCTGGAGGCGTGCCGGTCGCTTTGACCCTGGACACGGAGTATCCCTTCCGGGAAACCCTCGCCCTTACCGTTGACCCGGACCGTTCCGTCCGTTTCCCCCTTCATCTCAGGGTACCGGCCTGGGCAGACGGAGCTACCGTTCAGGTACTCGGGGAGGCGCCGGTGTCCATGGTTTCGGGGACCTATCACCGGCTGGAGCGGGAGTGGGCTCCCGGGACCGAAATAAGCGTGATCCTCCCCATGCGCCCCCTGGTGACCCTTCGGTACAACGACGCCCTGGCCGTGGAACGGGGTCCGCTGGTGTATTCCCTGTCTCCGTCCGAGATCTGGACTCAGGTGAACGCCGACAAGCCCCACAGAGAGCTTCCTCACGGAGATTTCGAGGTTCGACCCGATTCTCCCTGGAACTATTGCTTGCTTTTGGACCCCGAGAGCCCGGAGGAAGGACTGGAGTTCGAGGAACGCCAGGTGGGAGAGCGGCCCTTTTCGCCTGATGGAGCCGGGATGAGGGCCCGGGTCCAGGGGCGCAAGCTACCCGGGTGGGAGCTGAAGCACGGGTGGGCCTCAGAAACCCCTCCTGGCCTCCAGACATCCGGGGAGCCATTGGAGGAAATCACCATGATTCCCTACGGGTGCACGAATATACGTGTGACGGAGTTTCCCAGGTTGGATGAATAGGGAAGGATATCCGGGCCTTCTGCCCTGCGTCCGAAGGAGATGTCAAATGAGGTCGGTGCCCCTCCGCAGGCTTTCCTCGGTGCTCCTTCTGTCCGGTTTGCTCCCCCTGGCCGGGTCCCAGGGCTGCCAGCTCCAGGAAGCAGACCCACCCTCCATCGTCTACACCATGCGGTTTCCGGATCCCGAGGCCCAGATGGCCGAGATCGATGTCCA
>JBDHGR010000695.1:0-4018 GCA_039589815.1 Gemmatimonadota bacterium
TCTCCCAGGCCCGTGATTACGACGACATTGATCTGATCGGTCTTTCTTCACCTGTGGGTGTCTTTGGAGGTTCGTCCAGAAGCTGGAACACGGAAGAGACCTTCAACCACTTTCTGAACCTCATGATCCAGGACCTCCGGTCGAACCTCCCGGTGGACGGGGTGTATCTGGCCCTCCATGGGGCCATGGCCGTGCGGGGGGTCCCCAGGCCCGAGGCCGAAATTGCTCGGAAGTTCCGGGAGGTGGTTGGCCCCGATGTACCCATCGTGGCCAGCTTCGACCTGCATGGGAACGAGGACGGGGAGTTCCTTCGGTGGGCCGATTTTGCATTTACCACCAAGCGTTATCCCCACTACGATTCCGCGCTCCAGGGCGCCAGAGCGGCCCGGGCGCTTCATATGACCCTGAGGGGTTCGTACTCCCCAACGACGGCATCTCGGAAACCCGGCATCATCACGGCTACCGTCCTTCAGTGGACGGGAGCCTCTCCTTCCATGGATATCATGGAGAGAGCGCGGCGTTGGGAGGCCCGGGAGGATGACGCCTTCGTCAGCGTTTTTTATGGTTATCCCTGGTCCGACGTGCCGGATGTGGGGGCGGCCATCCATGTCATGACCAACAACGACCAGGAACTGGCGGATCGTATCGCCGACGACATGAACGGTTTCTTCTGGCGGATGAGGGAGGAGTTTGCCCTGGGGCAATACCCTCAGCCGACCGAGGCCGCCAGATTGGTCCGGGAGGCTCTCGCGGAGGGGTCCACTCCGGTGGCGGTGGGCGATCACTCGGACAGGCCCGGGGACGCCACCCATATTCTGCGGGCGTTCGAAGGGGCTCGAATCAGGCGAGTCCTTTACGGGACGATAACCGATCCCCGTGTTCTGGAGGCCCTCGAGGGGGCGGGGGCCGAGGCCGGGGATTCGTTCGACATGGAGATCGGGGGGTTCACCCCGTCAGGAGGGACCCCGTTCCGAATCCAAGGGACCCTGGCGTACTTTGATGAAGGCTTCAGCTACGCTAGGGTGGCTGTGGTGGAGTTCGGCGAGGGCAATGCCGTCATCATCACACCTACCTATGAGCAGGTGACGGAACCGGAGCGGTTCGGGTTCATGCCCATGGAGTTGGATGATTTCGACGTCTTTGTGGTAAAGTCCCGGGTCCACTTCCGACGTGGATTCGACGAGACGGGTTTCGCGAAAAGCATTGTCGTCGTGGAGGCACCGGGGCCGTTCGTGGGTACAACCTTCCTGGATGCTCTACCCTACGAGCATGTAGACCTGACCCTCCTGTACCCCTTCGGCATGCCTCCGGAGCACAGGTAGGTCAACTTCGATCTCTTTCAGGAGGTGGCAGCCATGGAAACCGAGGAATCCGGGGAGGGCCGGGACCGACTGGAGTCGTCGGGTGAATCCGGCGGGTTCAGGGCCCCTCCGGTTCTCATGTTGCCCGGGGGCTTGGGCGTCGGCTGGATGATGGCCAATTGGATCGGAGCCGTTCTCGGGGGGGTGATCGGGTATTTTCTCTGGCGGTCCAGGGCCTAGGGGAGAGAAAGCATGTTCGTAACCATGCGGGATGGTCTCCGCCTGAACGTACGGGTCCAGGGCTCTGGTGACCCTCTCCTCCTGGTACACGGGTTCACTGGGTCCAGCCTCTCCTGGGGCGAGGACCTGGTGGCGGGTATGAGCCAGGCACACCAGGTAATAGCGGTAGACCTGGTAGGTCACGGCCAGAGCGAGATCTCGTCCGATCCGACCCGTTTCACCGTCGATGAGGTCCTTCAAGACCTAGGGCAGGTCCTGGATGCCCTCGAAATCGAGAAGGCCCGATGGCTCGGATACTCCATGGGAGGACGTGTCGCTTTGGCCGGTGCAGTTCTGATCCCGGAACGGGTCTCCTCTTTGATCCTGGAGAGTGCCTCGCCAGGCTTGCCCGGGGAGGGGGAGCGTCGGGCGCGGCGTCGGGCCGACGAAGCTCTCGCCGAGGGAATCCTGAGGGGAGGAATGGAAGCCTTCGTGGATCACTGGATGGGTCTGCCCCTATTCGCCACGCAGGGAAAACTACCCGCCGACGTTCGGGTCCAGACCCGGGAACGGAAACTTCAGAATGCCCCCGAGGCTATGGCAGCCTGCCTTAGGGGCCTGGGAACCGGGGCTCAACCCTCCTTTTGGGATTCCCTGCCGGGAATAAGGGTTCCGACTCTCCTCATGGCCGGAGAGGAGGACGGGAAGTTCACCCTTGTGGCAGAACCTCATGCCCAAAGCGGGCCACGCCATTCACCTGGAAAACCCTTTTGCGTGGCTTGCCGCGGTGCTGACCTTCCACCCGTCGGAGGGGTGAAGGAGGCCGCCGCCGGGTCCGTATTCTTCTACAGGAAGCAAGGTGAGCTACCCGAAGGCGGAGGGTATCGGGCATGGCGTCCGAGGTTCAGCCCAACACCGGCGAAGAACGGCAGAGGATCTCCTCGAGCTCGACTGCTTTCTGGAAGTGGGGCTTTCCCACAGGCTGGACCCTCCTGGTCGGCGGATTCACTGCAGCGGGTTGGATGGGGATTCTGGACGGGAGCCCGTCGGAAGGCGGCTTGGCACTCATCACGGCCATCTGGCTCGGCCTGGGCAGCTTCTTCTGGTGGTGGAGCAGCCGCCTGGAGCACGTCTGGCTCTCGGTGGACGAGTTGATCATCAGGCGAGGAGGAATGGAACGCCGGGTTCTTCTCGAGGACATCCGACAGATTACCGAGACCCGATGGTCCAGGGTGAAGACCATTACCCTCCAGCTTCGCTCGGGCCACCCAGCTGGGGAAAGAATCCATTTCGTCCCCCCTGTCACGCTTTTACCATTCCTGAGCCATCCTCTGGTGAAGGACCTCTACCGAAGGTCCCGGTTGGCCGGTTCCCGCTATGCCTCCCTTCCAGAGCTTCCCTGATCTTCCACGAGCGAAAATCATGAAGACCGTAGGCCTTCTTGGCGGTATGAGCTGGGAGTCCACCGTTTCCTATTACCAGGTTCTGAATCGGGAGGTGGGGCACCGGCTCGGGGGTCTCCACTCGGCCCGGGTCCTCCTTATCAGCGTAGACTTCCATCAGATCGAAGTCCTTCAGCACCAGGGCAGGTGGGAAGAGCTTGGCGAGATCCTGGCTCGAGACGCATACACACTGGAGCAGGCTGGAGCCGAGTTTTTGGTTCTTTGCACGAATACCATGCACCTTGTGGCACCGGCTATCGAATCACGGATCTCCATCCCCCTCCTCCACATTGCCGACGCCACGGCCGAGAGGATTAAGGTTGCTGGGATTACCCAGGTTGGTCTCCTCGGAACCCGGTTCACCATGGAAGAGCCCTTCTACAAGGGTAGGCTGGAGGAGAAGCACGGGTTGGAGGTGGATGTTCCACCTGCCGAGGATCGGCAGCTGATCCATCGGGTGATCTACGAAGAGCTGGTACTGGGGAAGATTCGCCCAAAGTCCCGGGCCGAGTTTGTGAGGATCGCCGAGGACCTCGCCCTGTCCGGGGCACAGGGTGTGATCCTGGGGTGTACCGAGATCGGTCTCCTGCTGAAGCAGGAGAATGCGCCGGTGGCCCTCTTCGACACGGCCACCATCCATGCCGAGGTCGCGGCAGCATTGGCGGTATGCGAGGAAGAGTCTGGCGGATGAACGGTTTCCGCGTGCCTCGTTTCATTCCTAGGCGGTCAGCCTGAGTAGTTGCCGGAAAGTCGGGACAGATCCGATGACCAATGAACCGAGGGACATGGCATGAGAACCGTGTGGTTGGCATCCTGGAAGGAAGCTGAAGGGGAGGCCCGACGCCGGGAGTTGGAAGGCTTGGGTTTCAGGGTGGAGTTCGAAGCTCTCGATCCCGGGAGGCTCCTTCGGGCACTGATAGACGCCCCTCCCCGCGCCGTGATCATTGACCTTACCCGGAGCCCAGCCCAGGGCCGGGATCTTGGGGTGGCCCTCCGGATCCGTGGGGCAACCCGAGGGATCCCTCTGGTTTTTGCGGGGGGAGCGCCAGAGAAGGT
>JBDHGR010000696.1:0-2246 GCA_039589815.1 Gemmatimonadota bacterium
GAAGGGGCTTCAGGATAATCCCCACGATCGTGGCAATGAAGATGGCCAGCAGATGCATCCCGGCGGGTTCCACACCGCTTGGGGCCGGAATGAACCAGAGGCCCGATGCCAGGGCCAGGGGAACCGCATAACGGAACCAAGGCCTCTTGCCCGCACCCCACTCCGTGTGATCCTTCTCGTTTTCAGTGGCCATTACCTGAGTTCCCCGCTCGTCACGCGGTTCTGCCAAGCTGATCCCAACGAATATGAAGAGGGTAGAGGCAGAGTAATACGGTGGTCGCCCAGAGAGGGCAAACCCGCCATATCCTTGCCCCTCCTGCCTGTACCCATCAAGATCACTCCTTCCGGAGGGGCCCCCCAGGCCATCGCCGACAGCCCGGCGTCCCCCGACTTCGGATCGCACGTGGAGGCCGGACGCTCTAGGAGACTCGTAACAGCGGCGTTGGCCCTCGCCATGTTCCTTGCCGCCCTGGAAGCCACCGCGGTGGGTACCGCCATGCCCACGGTGGTCGCCGATTTGGGTGGAGTCTCCCGTTATAGCTGGATTTTCAGCGTCTACCTTTTGGCCTCCACCACGACCGTTCCCATGTACGGGAAGCTGGCCGACTTGTTCGGCCGCCTTCGCATCTTCACCATCGCTGTTTTCCTCTTCCTACTCGGAGCGGGCCTCTGCGGAATCGCCCAGACCTTCCCCCAACTTATTCTGTTCCGGACCATTCAAGGGCTCGGTGCCGGGGGGGTGATTCCCGTCGCCATCACCGTGGTGGGAGACATCTACTCCCTGGAAGAGCGGGGTCGAATTCAGGGCGTGTTTTCTGCTGTGTGGGCCATCTCTTCTCTGGTGGGCCCGGCCGCCGGAGGGCTCATTACCGATCTCCTTTCCTGGCGTTGGGTCTTCCTACTGAATCTTCCGTTCGGGGTGGTCTCGGTGGTGATGTTGCATCTGTTTTTCCGTGAAGAGGCTCCACGCAGCGAGCGCCGGCTGGACCTCTTGGGAACGTTCAGCCTTACGGCATCCATCGCCCTCCTCCTGCTTGCTCTTCTTGAGGGGACGGAGCGTTGGGGTTGGATCGACGCCCGCAATCTCAGCATGATGGGTTGTGCCCTCATGGGCCTTGTCTTTTTCCTCTGGCAAGAAACCCGAGCCCCTGAACCCATGCTTCCGCTGGAGCTTTTCCAGACTCGGGTAATCGCCGTGGCCAGCACGGGTGGGTTCCTCATGGGCTCGGTCCTATTCTGCGCCGCTGCATTTGTCCCCATGTTCACCCAGGGGGTCCTGGGCGGCACAGCCATCGACGCTGGCATGACCCTGGCGCCCATGTCCATCGGTTGGCCCATCGCCAGCACGACCGCCGGTTGGTTGTTGGCCAAGCGAGGTTATAGGCCCTTTATCGTCGCCGGCGGAATCCTGGGCGTGTTGGGGTGTGGCTTGCTGGCAAGCGTCGACGCCACCTCCGGACGAGGTCCGGTGATGGTGGCCATGTTCCTATTGGGCCTGGGATTAGGCTTTCTTTCCACCCCCTACCTCCTAGCGGTCCAGAATGCGGTGCCGAAGCACCAGAGGGGGGTCGCAACGAGCTCGGTCCAGTTCTTTCGGACCATCGGTGGATCCATTGCAGTTGCAGCTCTTGGAGCGGTCCTGAACGCTCACCTGACCGAACACCTGATGACCGGGGTGGATCCCAACGTGGCCTTGAATCCCGTGATGAGGACCGGAGTCTCCGAAGGTGTGTTGAGGAATCTGGTATCGGCTCTGGACGGGGGCTTGGGGTCCATCTACCTGGTGATGACCGGGCTGGCTCTGGCGGGTTTGGTCGTGGGTCTGATGTTCCCGGGGGGACCGGCCCAATCCCACGCCTACCGCGGGGCGGAGTCGGAACCCCTCTAACCCCCGATGGGTTTCATGGGCACCATGTCCTTTATCTCTGTGCTGCAGGCCGGGCAACTCTCCGGCCTTTCCGGGACCCTCTCCGAGAGCCCCCTCTTGGCGCTGGGGACGCTGTTCGCGGCGGGTGTCCTGACCAGCCTCACACCCTGCATCTACCCAATGATCCCCATCACGGCCTCCGTAATCTCGGGGACGGCCAGGGAAGGCCAGACACGGAGCCGTACCTTGGCGCTTACCCTTACATACGTGGTGGGGATGGCCACCCTCTATGCGTCCCTGGGCCTATTGGCCGGTCTCCCCGGAACCCTTTTCGGGAGCGTGGGCGCGAGCCCATGGGCCCTGTTGGGAATCGGGAACC
>JBDHGR010000697.1:0-2245 GCA_039589815.1 Gemmatimonadota bacterium
AAACTTGCGGAACCGGAACCTATACCTGTTCGGGAACTCAGTGTCTCTTCACCTACCCTCTCGACTTTGAGCCGTGGGAAATCACGTTTACTTTCACCATTGTGGCCCTTGGAGCGGATATGCTTTGCTTTAAGCGTGAAGGACCAGACGCCCCCCCTGAGCCCACTTGCTGGAATCGAATCTCGCCGAGTCAGTTTCTGTGTGACTGCCCCTGATTCAAAACTCAAGCTCTGATCTCCTCTGAACCCACTGGGAACCGGGCCAGGGCCTTGAGCACCGTTGATGCCCTGGGCAGAAAGCCTCTAAGATCAGACCAATGAAGTCTGTTCTCGTGCTTGCGGGCCTCATGTACTTGGTTTCCTGGTTCCTACCCGCAGTTGAGGATGTTCCCGGCTGGGAAGCCTTCCGGTATGCGCTGGCGGACATCTGGCCGTACGGCGGCCCCTGGGGCGGTGGCTCTAGTACTTGGTACGAGGGTTTGGTTTGGGTGACCAACGCCTTGACCAACGTCTGGTTTGGCATCTCACTTACTTCTCTCTTGTTTTTTCCTCACAGGTTCCTTCGTGTCATTCTGTGGGGGCTGGTGCTGGCTATCGTCCTCAACGCGTACTGGATCGCGCTTGATGTCAAGAACAATGGTTATCCGAGTAGTCTTAGGATCGGTTACTACCTGTGGGTAGGTTCCTTCCTGGTCCTGGCGTTTGGGGCACGCCTGGCCCTGAAACGTCGGTCCACCTGACGAGTTCACAGCTCCCAATCCTCCGCCTGCATCGACTCAAGAATGAGTGCCCGCCTGACGCATACAGAGCGCCCCTGAGCGCCGTTGACGCTTACCTTGGTCAATGCCTTGAACAACTCTTGATAACGCCTTGGGTGGCAAAGAGTGGCGGGAACTGTTCAACGGTCTAACAAACCGCTGCTTAACCAACAGGGGCAGTACTTCGGCCACCTTATCTTTGAGAACTCGGCTAGAACCGAACTCTTGAAGAGAGCCGCGTAGCGCTTGATGGTGTGCTGGATGGTGGCGGGGTAAGCCGCTCATGCTAGACTTCCGCGAACTTGAACCTGATTCGCATCTTGGGGAATCGTCCACGATGCGCAGTACCCGGGCAACACGAAGAAGACCTTCCAATGACAAAACACCTGCAGGGCTGGATTGCACTGTCACTGACCCTCGGTGCCGGTTTGGTGGGCTTGGGCGTCTACCTCGACACCCAGATCCGGGATTCTCCAATCGATCAAGGGACGGAGCTCGTCAAGTTCGCGGGAGTCGCCCTTCTTCTCCTGGTGGGGATGGTATGGCTCTGCCGGCGTCAACTCAGTGCCGTGTTGGAGTCGGGAGCGGTCGATACCGCCGGGATCGGGTCACGGTTGTCCCGGCATCCCGTGTGGACACTTTTTCTGGTCAGCTTCATCGGACTCTTCGTGGAAATCATGCTCATCCGTTACTCCGGGTCGCAGATTCGCATCTTCTCGTTCTACAAGAACGTTCCGCTAATAGCGGCCTATCTGGGATTGGGGCTCGGCTGTTGGTTGGGTGGGGGCCGAGCCCGCCATGCCCTGGGCTTCCTGCTCTGGCTGGTGCCGCTGGCCCTCTTCCTGTCGATGGGCTCCATCGCCATTCGCGACTACCTGGGACTCTTGGCCGCCGCCGGTAGCAGCGAGCACATCCTGGGCGATGCCGTGGTCAAGACGCCGGGCGGACCCGCTGTTCTCATGAGTCAGCTCTACATGGCCCTCTTCTGCGTGGGGGTTCTTGTTGCCATCACGCTGATCTTCCTGTTGATAGGGCGGCTTCTGGGGGAGGCGTTTGAGCACCTGCCTCGCCTTCAGGCCTACACAACAAACATTCTGGGGAGCCTCGCCGGCATTCTGGCGTTCCTTCTTCTCAGCTATCTGGAGACGCCGCCCTGGGTTTGGTTTCCGGTCGGCCTCGTCGCCCTCCTGTGGTGGCTGGACACGAAGCGTCAGCGCATCACGGGAATCGTGCTCATTGCGATCGCCACTCTTTCCGTCGCTCCGGATGTCGGGGACACCGTCTGGTCGCGATACCAGAAGCTGGTCGGTCATCACATCGAGACCTGGCCCATAGGCAGTGACTCCGGCTCGAACGCCTACCTCGTCGACATCTCGGACGTGTTCTATCAGGTCGCGGTGGACCTCCGGCCGGAGAGCGTTGCCCGGATGGGGACCAACCCCTTTCCCCATTACGACGATGCGATGACGGTGTTGCCCCCGAAAGCGC
>JBDHGR010000698.1:0-2236 GCA_039589815.1 Gemmatimonadota bacterium
CGTCGTCAGGCCAGCAGTTGTCACCAACTATCTGCTTTCAGCGTCCAGTCCCTCTGCAGAAGAGGTCGACTATCAATCGGTGATGGTGACGCCGTTTTCTTCGGTGCACCCCGCCAGTGCGATGACCGCTCACTTCTGGGGGGATTTCATGTGGCTGGAGGCACCGGCCGAGGGGGATGGATAGGAATAAAGTGGGCTCTCCTGAGGGTTGGGAAGAGCCGCGACAAGGGGCTTTGAGCGCGAGAAGGAGCTAGGGAATGAGCAATGATTTGATGCTTGCCAGCCCGATGGGCCGTGCACCCGAACTCATGACCCTAAATCCTCATGCTCCCTGGTCCGGGGACGATTTGAAGTGTCTTCCTGAAGATGCATTCAACCGATGGGTCGCGGCCACCGTTCGGACCTTCCACGGCTTTGGAGTCGGGGAGGTCCGGGCAAAGGAGAAAGCCCCCGAGAATAGATCAAGAGCCTATGCTGACATCCTGTTCTCCTTCGTAGGAGACGAGAAGTTCTTTAATGGTTACAGCAGGAAGAACAACTGCCCCAAAAAGGACAATCCCCTCTCATCATGTGGACTGACGGTTCGCTCATTATGGCTCCTGATGGGCGCGAGACACAGCCTCCTGAACCCTGAGTACGAGATCGGAACCGTAATGACATACCTGCGAGCATTCTCGATCGTCTCGGGGGCCTTTTCCGGCGATCCTCTGGGGTGTCTTTGGAGTGCAGAGGGGCGGAAGAAGATCACAAAAGAGGAGGCGGATCGTGGCAGGGTCAACACCCCGAAGTTGACATGGGAGACATTCAAACCCAAGGCTGGGGATACCATCTTCATTAACCACCCAGGCCAACATGTATCCACCATTGTCGAGGTCCTTGAACACTCGGATACATGCGTGACCTATATCAGTTGTGACGGTGGACAGGTGGTCGTGGAAGGAGACAAGAACTGTTGCGCAATTCGTCTGGTGAAGAGGAAAGCCCAACGCATACCTAACACGAATAAGATCCAGGATATCTTTATGACCACAAGAGAGGTCACCGGCTGGTCTCAGGTTAAGAAGCTACCCCTC
This sequence comes from Gemmatimonadota bacterium, assembly GCA_039589815.1. Classification (GTDB taxonomy): domain Bacteria; phylum Gemmatimonadota; class Gemmatimonadetes; order Longimicrobiales; family Gaopeijiaceae; genus JABDNZ01. The sequence goes on from JBDHGR010000698.1 coordinate 1,074, forward strand.
CCAGCGAAGGTGATCACTCCCTTTCGAAACTCTGCGAGACTGGCCCTTCCCGATCCCAAAGCCCTCGGACTCTAAAAGGAATGGGTGGGTTTAGAGAGATGCGATTTCAAGCCGGAACCTGAGGAGTCATAATCCATTCAGCCCAGACTCGGGCCACCCTCAGACTGTGGACACACTATGAGTTAGAGGCCAGGGCTACCGTAGGTCGGCCTTGGTGCATGGCTCGGAGCCGGGCTGGTTTCAGGGGGGCAGCCCACCGCCGCCTCATGACAACGGGCCGGGGGTGCAGGATGCGTTCAACGGTGTGATTGGCGCGGCGGGTATGATTATGACAACCATGGCAGCTTCGCAGTTTTGCCGCACCGAAACGGGAGGGAACATTTGTGACGGAAGCATCGGAGCCTGAACCCATGACTCCAAAGAACATCCAGGGCGGCTCCTCCGGGGGCCGTCCTTTTTGTTGCGTTCCGGCTTCGAGAGTCCGAATCTAATCGTCGTGAACTGACAGGATCTGGGAGAAAGGAAGTCAGTCGTGAAAGGACTCTTCCGGCGGTTACGTGGCGTTGTCGGTACCGGCCTTACTTGGGCAGTCGGATGGGCTGCTGCTTTTGTGGGGCTCCAAGCTGGTTTCGGGTTCCCCGACTTGGCTGGAGCGGCGATCAGTGGGATCGTCTTCGGGTTTGTCGCAGGAAGCTCCTTCGCCGTGATCCTGAGCCTTACGGAGCGCCGCCGTAGACTCGACCAGTTGTCACTCAAAAGAGTCGCTCTGTGGGGTGGGATCGGTGGGGCAGCATTGAGCCTTTTTTTCGCCCCTTACTTTCTCGGGGCTGGATTCCCGCTCGGCCTGTTGATCACTACCTACTTTGTCCCGCTTGGCATCACTGGCCTACTCGGAGCCGGATTCGCATCGGGGTCGGTAGCCTTGGCAAGACGGGCTGGACCCAAACTCATCGAAGGCGACCACGAAGGGCTCCCAGCCCTTGAAGGGGAGTGAAGAGCATCCGATCCTCGGCTAGAGCGGCTAATTACTTGACGGCTCGAACTGGGGCTGTCTTTGTTTCAGCGATTCCCTGCCAACCGGAGTCACCAGCCTAGCCCTGAAGGACCGTTCTGATCTTCAGGTAGCTTCCCATGACAGCGCCAGCCAAGAAGTTGCCGAGCAT
>JBDHGR010000699.1:0-2229 GCA_039589815.1 Gemmatimonadota bacterium
GAGGGAGTTCAGGCGAATCAAGCAGCACTGTAACACCGTCGGCTGTGACTTCCTGCCCGGGGCGGGCCACCACGATGGTATCGGATCTTTCGGCTGGGAGGCCGGCGATTACGTGCTCGAGGAGAGCCCGGCCACGCCAGATGACGGCGTGCTTGTCCTGCCCGTACCTGCGGGATCCTCCCCCAAGCAGTACGATGCCAGCGGGAGTTTCTCTGGTGCCCGCCGTCAACATCCGGTCGGCGACTCCGGTTTTTGTATCTCGAGGTTTGTGCCGGGCCTGACCTCCCCCCCTCGGAGAACTCGACAAAACACGCCTTCCCGCGGCATGATGCAGTCACCGGTGGTCTGGCGGATCACGCACCCGTGATGGCACTCTTTTCCAATCTGCGTTATCTCCAGTTCAGCCCCAGAAGAGAAAACCATCCGATCGCCGACGTCCACGGATCCCAGATCGAGGCCGAAGGTGATGAGGTTCTCTGCAAAGGCCCCGTCGGCGAGGGTGGGAAGGAGGGAGCGGACGCGTTCGATGCTCTCCAGGGGAAGAAGAGAGACCTGGCGGTGCCAGGCTCCAGCGTGGGCGTCTCCGTCGAGGCCATGGCCGGGCAGCAGAAGGCCCTGGGAGACCGGTTGTTTCACGGTGCCTTTCCGCTTGCTCAGGCAAACGGCTTGAATCTGTCCCATCGTCAACCTCCAATGCTCGCCATGCTTTCGAAGTGGGTACGGCGACCAAGGGCTGCCCGGCCATCGAAGGGGCGGTCGGAGATCGCCTCTCCGACCGCCTTTTCGATGGCCGCGTCGTGGGCCCCGGAGCGAAGTAACTCGCGGAGATCCAGGACGGGCTCCCCGTAAAGACACGTTCTGAAGCCCCCTAAAGGATCGATCCTCAGGCGTGAACAGCTGGAGCAAAAACTCCTTGAATGCCCCTCGATGATACCTACCTGGCCCAGAAACCCGGGAAGCTCGAAGGTCAGGGCAACGCCATTGTACGTCCCGGCATCGACCTCCACGGGCCACCGTTGGGCGATCACAGCCAGGATTTCCTTTCCCGACATGGCCGTCGGGAGAGTGGCACCGACCCCGACGAAGGGCATGGGTTCGATGAACCTCACGGTGACTGGCTTTTCCCGGGCAAGGTCGACGAACTCGAGAATCTCGCCGTCGTTGTAACCCGGTTGCACGACCACGTTGATCTTCAGACCGAATCCAGCCGCCAGGGCGGCATCGATGACGCGTCGAGCCTCCGCAAAACCCTCCCGGCGGGTGATGCGCCGCCAGGTCACCGGGTCCAGGGTGTCGAGACTCAGGTTGATTCTGCGGATGCCAACCTCACGGAGTTCGTCGAGATGGCGGTGGAGGAGGACGCCGTTGGTGGTCAGGAGAAGCTCGGGACGTTCGGGAAGGCCGGCGATCTCCGCCAACCAGGGAAGCAGGCCTCGCCGGACGAGGGGCTCACCTCCAGTTATGCGGATCTTTCGCGCTCCGCGCCGGGAGAAGAGGCGACAGAGCCGCGTGAGCTCCTCGTAGGTCAGCAGTTCATCGTGGGCACGCCGAACGATGCCCTCCTCAGGCATGCAGTATCGGCAGCGGAGGTTACAGCGATCTGTAACGGAGATTCGGAGGTAGTCGAGACGACGGCCTCGGGAGTCCACCCAGGCCGAAGCCTGATCGTGGCGCATGGTCGGTTTCCTTCCAAAGTCGGGAGCAAACACCGCCGTTTCCAACGATGCCGTGTCGGCCCTTCGCCGTGTCCGTGGGGAGTTAGGCAGCCGGGCTGGGAAACACTCGTTCAAGTTGTCGGGCGCAAGGGTCGGTGCAGGGACTCCTTCTCCAGTTGCGAGGCCGAAACGAGCTATTCGCTCGGCTCCAGCCTATGGCCGGTCGTTAAGAGCCAGGGCGGATGCCGAGGCACCCCAAACCAATACAATATAAGCACTCCCGACGAATCGGTCGAACGCCATCCGGTGCCATTCCTCCTTTGGGCGAACGAGCCGGTAACCGCCCTGCGTCTCCGAACGGCCCTCGACCTCGATGGGGGTCGACTGAAAGTCAGCAGAGACGGCTGCGAGCCCGGGATGGCGGTCCGCGGACCAGAGGTGCCTGGCGTGGTCGGTGCCCCGCACCTAGAGTTCCTTGATCCAAGGCTGCCTCAAGGGGGACCCATGAAAACGAATCGCGGTTTCGGAAGACCCTCACTCCTCCTTCTGGCGTCCGTCCTCGCCCTGGCGGCCT
>JBDHGR010000700.1:0-3598 GCA_039589815.1 Gemmatimonadota bacterium
TTTTCACCGTGTGTCTGAACAAGGGCTGGCCCAATGCCACCCACCGAATCTTGCGCAACAAAACCTTCACCGTGTGGGAGGCCGCTGGTTGCCCGCAGTCTGGTGCTCGCCCCGGCGAGGAGGAGATTGTCGCGCGCAGCTCGGAAGGCGGTGCGTATGAACGATACGGGATCAGTCCCCCAATGGTAGGAATGACGGGAGATGTCCTGGGTCTCGGCATGTACACCGGTACCGGTGTTCACCACATACATGACCTGCCATCGGCGAGCGCCCTCGTCGTGCGTCTATGGCGAGAGACCAAAGGCGAAGACGGTTAGGAGATGACCACGAGCGCCTACTTCAACTCTAGGACCGCCTTACTCTGAATGCGAGCGGACGGCACCGTGGCTTCCAGAAGACTCGGACCAGCCGCGTGGCTCACGATCTGGGACCCAACTCTCCGGTCCCCGGTTCGGCGCGCCGTCTTGTATCCACCCGGACCGAACTGCGCATTCACTCCCGCGCCGCCACCACCGGCCGCACTCCGGGCTTGGATCCGCTCCACCTCGGCCGCCCTGTGAACACGCGTCTCCTTCCTTCAGGGCGCTGGCCTCGTCGAAACCTCCAACCAGCTGCCCCACACCGCTGTCATCGCGATTTCCCATGCACGTCCACGGGAACACCCAAGAACACCCAATCCGCCAAGAATATCCGAATGGCCACGGGATTTATCCTTTTGGTCCATTGCGGTTTCTGTGACGTGAACTAGGATGAGGGAAACGAGGAACACTCACCTATCGGACACAGGAGGTTGCAGCCATGGCAGAAACGAAGATTCTGAACGGAGTAAATGTGGGCACCGTCCAAGACACCGTGCAGGCGATCGAGGGGGATCCGGAACTCGGCAGCTGCAGGTTTCGGGTGCACAACCGCTGGATCAACGCGGGCCACAATCGGGCGTCCATCAATGGCTACTACGGGGCCAAGCAGGAATTCTCACGACCCGAGCCGTTCGTCATCGACGCAGACGAGCCTCCGGTGCTGGCCGGCACCGACCTCGGGGCCAACCCGGTGGAGCATCTGTTGCGCGCTCTCGCGGGTTGCATGATGACGACGATGGTCTACCACGCGGCCCTGCGCGGGATAACGATCGAGGAACTCGACATGGACCTGGAAGGGGATTTGGACCTGCGCGGCTTTCTCGGCCTCTCCGACGAAGTTCGCAAAGGGTACGAGAACATCCGCGTGAATTTCCGCGTCAAGACAGACGAGCAAGACCTCAATCGGCTGAAGGCCCTGTCCCGACTCTCGCCCGTCTACGACGTGACGACGAAGGGCACCAACGTGGACATCAGTATCGAGCCAAAGGCGTGACGGCTCCGCTGCGGTCCGCTGAGCCAGGCGCCGCGGCGCGGGTGCGGTGTCGTTTGAAGCTCTGATCCTTCGACCCGGAAAGGAGGACCCATGCACGATCAAACCGGGGATTACCCTGTCCCCACGGAACGGTATGCCAAATGCATCGAGGTGTCGAAGCGGGTTCGTTGGGACATTGACCGGGACATCCCGATCAGCTCGCGTTTCTCGATGCGGATGAAGAGGCTCTTTTGAGCCGGATTCAAGGCAGGACCTACGCCAACATGTTCGGGTTTGTCGAGCGGTTCATCACGGCCAAAATTCTGGAACTGACGCGCGACCACTGGCTGGGAGACCAAATCGCACTGGAGGCGCTGGTGCGGTTTTGCGACGAGGAGTTGAAGCACCAGGAGCTCTTTCGGCGGCTGGACGCGATGATGGCGGAGGGGATGCCGGAAGGCTACAACTTCCCCCACGATCCCAACGCCGTGGCGGCCGACATACTATCCAACCCCACATGGTCCGTTTTGGCGCTGACCTACGAGATCGAGCTCTTCACCCAAGAGCACTACCGGCAGAGCATCGAACCGGACCCGAACGTATCTGAGCTGTACAAGGACGTGTTTCACTTCCACGCCAAGGAAGAGTCGCAGCACGCCGTCATGGATTCGCTCGAGTGGCCCCGAGAGGACGCCAAGCTGACGGAGGCAGAGCGGGACCGCGCGGTGGATGCCCTGATCGGCATGGTCGGCGCGGTAGACGGTCTCTTGCAGGCTCAGACCGAGAACGACGTGGACTACTTTCTCACCCTCTGCCAGCGCAGCTCCAGTGACGATGAGGTCGATCACATGAAGAACTGCGTGCTCGGAGCCTACCGCTGGCAATACATCTTTTCCGGGGTGGAAGATCGCAGGTTCCAGGACCTTATGGGCAGCATGATCAACGAGAACCAAGCCCGGCGTCTGCAGGAAGCCTTGGGCGCGCTCTCCTGAGGGCGGGTGACGTAGCAGATGCCCAACACCCGGGGGCCTCCTCCCTAGCCAGAGAGCGTCTGCTCTCCAGTCAGCGGTATTGCTTCTAACTGACGTGCATGATCGGAAAAGAAGGTTAAACCGACTCTTGAAAGGCTTCGAGAGGTGCGGCCCCAAAAAGAGCTCTTTCCGGCAAGATCGGTGAGAGCCGGGCATTCGTCTCAGATCGCAACCCTATCGCACAGCCATGACCTGGATTAGGCTTCGATACGCCGAGTCAACCGTGACTCCGTGGAGCGTGGGTGGCCGGGCTAAGGGGAGCCTGTTCATCGATATCACTCGTACCAGATCCCCGTCGCATGGGCTCACAACTTGGGGTCCGACCCCGGTCGGAGTCGCTGGCCGCACTTGATCGCCCGGAATACTCCCCGATTGGCCTAAGCGCCCTCAAAGATCCCGTTGACGGACGGGAAAGCTCTGCTACGCTGAGTCTTGTGTTCAGCGTCGAGAAGAACGGCACCCTTAAGAAATCTGCTTTCAGCCTCACTCTGTCGATCCCGCTGGCGCTGGATTCCTAGTTGCAACACTCCCACCAACCACTGGGTGCCCAGCGTTTCCGGGAATTCTTCAGCAACGGCACTGGTCCAGGCTTCATTTTTCGGGGATTACCACGACCCTAGAGGAGGAATGGCGATGAAGATCGATCAAGCGACCTCAGCTACCCTGACCGGAATCTGGACTGAACTGGAACCCTGTGTAGAGCGCGCGAAGTGGCTGGAGGAAGCGGCCCAGGAGTTGGTTGCAGCTCTGCAAACCAAATTCGACGAGTCGGTCGTAATTGCCCGAACCTTCGTCACCGTTCCCTTTGCGGAGCTGCCGCCGTCGAACGAAGAGTTTGTCCTCAACCTGGCCAAGTCGGCCGGTGCGGAGGCCGAACTGAAGGCCACCACTCCGGTCCTCTCGCTTATTGGGACCTACGGCAAGGAGGCGAACTGGAAGGACCGCCATAATTCCAAGGGGCATGTCGGCATCCCCCTCATCTCCTCGGCCTTTGTCGGGGCCATCCCGATGATTTCCCGATTGCTCAATGAGCTGGGGATTCCGATCGAGTGGGTCGACAGCCATGACACCGAAGTTATCATCAAAACCATTGGTAGTTCGGCGGGTCTCTTTTTCGTTGAGGATGCCGCTTCGGCTACGGATAGCCAGGGAAGACACGTCATCGCGGCCCAGGACTTCGTTTCGGACCATAAGGTGCAGAGCGTGTTCGGCATCGGAGGAGCCTACCTAAGCGG
>JBDHGR010000701.1:0-2223 GCA_039589815.1 Gemmatimonadota bacterium
GTTCATTCCGTGGGCCAACTCGTTCACGGCGCCGACCACCACCGTACCCCCGTGGCGAGGGTCGTTCGGCACCGGGTATTCGCTCAATGCCTCGGCCAGGTAGGCTTCGACGGCGGGGAAGACCCTTTCGCAGAACGGGTCGGCCGCCGGGCCGGGGTCCTCCCGTCCACAAGCCAGTAATGGAATCACGATCAGGGCGGATGCCGCCGCGCGGGACCTCACCTCACTTCACCTCCATAACCACGAGTTCGGATTGGAGCTGAAGGTCGGTCACCAGGCACTCACTGCGTGGACTGGACCAAAGCTCCCACTCGTATCCTGACGTGCTCTTGATCCGCAGGTAAAGAGACCTGCCCCCACCTTGAGCACAGGCGTGACTACCCCGAAGGGGCACGCACGCTCCCGCCCGCCCCCCCGGTCCGCAAAGCCACCCCAACGATTGGATCGACGTGAGCACCCTCCACTCCTTTCGCCGCATTCCGGTGACCCAGGTTTCCTCTTGCACAAGAATGGTGCACTACCTGCCCACCAGGGCTCCCTGGACTCGAGAGCCGAAGCAGGCGAAACGCAAGGCGCCACAGGCCCTTCCAAGGTTCTCACGGCAGCCCGGAGCGCGAGCATGAGTCGTGCACTGGGAGACAGGCGAGGCCCCGGATCCGCTGAGGTGGGGGCTGGGAAGCATCTGATGCATGGGGTTAACCCCCTGGATTCCCCATAGAGAATACTTGGATCTCACCGACCGGTCTTTTTCGGCCGGATGTGGGCATGATCCTGCCCTTGGACAGAGCCAAGCACTGTGTCACCCGATCGCCAAGAAGAAGGACGAGTACCATGCGTATGAATGGCTTTCCAGGGCGAGTGGTGAGAGTCCTCACCGTTCTCCTTGTTCCAACCCCGGGCCTTCTGTCGGCTCAGGAGAGCCCCTTTGACCGAGCTGCCACTCTCATCGAAGCTGGCCAGCTGGTTCGGGCTCTGGCTGTCTACGATAGCCTGCTTGCTATCGACGGCGAAGACCTGCCTGCCCGTTTGGGACGGGCGCACGTGCTTTCCTGGACCGGGCGAGACGCAGCCGCCGAAGGGGAGTTCGGAAGAGTGTTGGCGGCAGACCCGAGCAACCTCTCTGCACGTTTGGGCCAAGGGTACAATCATGCCTGGCGAGGGCGTTACGAAGAGGCGGAACGGGCCTTCCTTGAAGCCCGGGCTCTGAATCCAGAATCCGTCGAGGTGGCGAAGGCCAGGGCTTACTTGGCCCTCTGGCGAAGTGACTCGACCGAAGCTATGGAGCGGTTCCAGGCTCTGGCACAGTCCGATGCGGACGATGCCGGAGTCTGGGAGTCTCTCGGGAACGCTCAACTGTCTGCGGGCCGGCCGGGTGCGGCCTTACAATCCTTCCAGCGAGTCCTGACGCTTGCTCCCGAGAGAGAAGCGGCTCGGCGAGGCCTGGAGGCCGCTCACTATACGCCGGCCAAAGTCGAGCTGAGCGTGTGGGGGGGGTACACGGCCTTCAGCAGGCCCCAAGACGTTCAGGGGGACAGCGAGAACCGGGTCGGGATCCGAAGTGGACGTTTGGCTCTGCGGATCAATCCGAATCTCACGGTCTGGGGCATGGTGGACGATGGCCTCAGTCTGGACAATCGCGGCCTCGCCACGGCCGGGGATCACATTCCCTCCTACCTGGCCGGGGGCCTTCTCGGTTGGGGTGGGCGATTCATCACCAAGGTGGAAGCGGGATGGAGGGAGTTGGGCACGGCGGGGCAGCGGATGGTGTCGGCCGAACAGGTCGTGGGATTGCCCAACTCCCTATCCCTCAAAGCCGGTGCCTGGGTTGGACCCAGAGACGACCACCAGACCGAGTGGGTGGCCCACGGCGGGCTAGGGTTCCCTCTCAGCTCCCGGTTCAGTGTTGAACTATTGGGCTTCCTGTCGGACAATGGTCTGCCGGGCGGTGATGGCAAAAGGGTTCTTCTATCCGGTGACTACCGCTTCCCCTCAGGCTGGCAGGTGATGGGGGGTGGAGCCTTCGGGGAGACCGGGATCGGGCTTTCCGAGACCACGAAGATCGGCGAGGGATTCTTCTCTGTCTCCATGCCGATAAGGGGGGGACACCGAGCTCAGCTATCCTTGAGGCACCAGTCTCTTGCCGATGCCGACGGTATCACGGTGGCGTCTCTCGGGATTACCCTCGGGCTGATGGGAGGGTGATCCATGACCACCATGACCCTT
>JBDHGR010000702.1:0-2213 GCA_039589815.1 Gemmatimonadota bacterium
TGATCGGGGCGTTCCTAGAGGATGTGGCCCTCCTGGCCCAGGAAGCCGTCGACGCGAGTGGGATCGATGAACGGGCCGACGTCTACGGTCGCCTCCTGGCCACCTGCGATCGGTGTCACTCGATCACACGGTTGCCGGTCGTACGGGCCGAGGACTCCGGCTACGCATCTTCATCCACCATCCAGCCATCTGAGAACTCCTGATCCAGTGCATCTCCCAACCGCTCGAGCCCTTTGGCAAGGACTGCGCTCTCCCCACCCAATGCTACCCTGAAGTGTGAGGGGGCCTCAAAGAAGTGGCCCGGCACGACGCCCGTTTCATACCTCTCCCGGAGGACCTCCACGAAGGTACTGACGTCTTCCACGCCCCCAATCCTGGGGAACCCTACGGAGCCCCCTTTGGGCTGGACCCATTCGAGTTGGGGGCGACTCTCGACGAAATCGTTCAACAACTCGAAGTTCGGATCCAGAATGCTCCGGGCCCGTGCCCGGAGGGACGACAGGTTCTCAAAAGCGATTGTTGCCATCAGCTCCGATGGGAATACGCCCACCCCGTCAACCAGGTCCCGTACCCTCCGGCACCGCTCCGCCACCTCGCTGGAACCCAGGATCCACCCCGCCCTGAGCCCTGACAGGCCGTACGCCTTGGTAAGGGAACTTGTGGAGATGAAGGCGGGAGAGAGAGAGGCAGCCGGCGGAGGGACTTCTCCCGGAACGGAATCCAGGTACACCTCATCCACCAGAACCTTGGCCCCGACCTTCTCGGCCATCTCCCCCACTGCCACCAAGCGGTCGCTGGAAGTCAGGGCCCCGGTGGGGTTGTGGAGATTAGTGATGATGATCAGGCGAGTTTCGGGGGTGATGGCCTCGGCTACACGAACGGGATCCACCTGGAATCCGTCCTCGAAGGTCCGATCGAAGCGGCGGATCCGGGCATCCAGGAACCGGGGTATCCCCAACAAGGGATCATAAACCGGCCGCTCCACCAGAACCTCATCGCCAGGCCGCAAAAGGGCTCCCCCCACCAGGAAATTCGCCCCAGAAGCCCCTGTAGCCAGCGATACCCGATCCACGGGTAGCCCGTAGCGTAATGCTATGGCCTCCAGGAGTGGTTCATATCCCTCCTCGTGAAAACCATCCAACTCCAGTCGCTCACGGGCGCCGGGAAGGTCGTCCACGGAGCAGTGGAGGAGGTTGCTTCCCATGAGGTTGTAGCTGATCTGGGGAGCATGCTTCATCCAAGCCACGTAGGGAGACCAGTCTGTCGGAGCCGATAAGTCAGTCATTGTTCCGTCGATTCCCATATCGCCAGTTCCAGAAAAGGAACGCAGGTATGCCCGTGGCAAGGAGGAGGATCCCGAACACCGACCCTCCCGGGTCGGTCCAGATGCTACTCACCACGATATAGACCGCAACAGCGGTGAAGAGGGCCGGAACAAGGGGGTAGCCCGGGGTTTTGAAGGTTCCCTCCGGCCGCCCCTCCACAGGCATTCGCCTCCTGAACACAAATAGACTCGCCCCGGCAAGGCCGAAGAAGATCCAGTCGGCGAACACGACGTAGTCTACCAACTGGGCGTAGTCCTTCCAGAAGACGAGAACCAACGCCAGGCCGGTTTGGAGGAAGATGGCTCTCGTGGGGGACCGGAAACGTGGATGAAGTCGGGAGACGCTGGAGAGAAACACCCCGTCCCTGGCCATGGCATAGTAGACCCGAGTGGGAGCCAGCATGGTCAGGTTCAGGAACCCGAAGGTGGAGACCGAAATCGTCAGCGCGAGGAAGCGGTCCCCCGCAGGGCCCAGGGTCACCCGGGCCGCATCCGCGGCTGGCGTGAGCGTGCCGGCCAAGCCTCCATGCCCCAGAGTCCGAAGGTAGACCCAGTTTACCAACACATAGACCACAACTACCACCGCCGTGCCCAGAATCAGGCTCCTGGGCAGGTTTCGCTTCGGGTTCTTGATCTCCTCAGCCACATAGTTGACGTTCTGCCAGCCGCCAAAAGAGAACATCACCGGAACCAAAGCAGCTCCCATGGCGAATATGGCCAGCCGAGCTCCTCCCTCGCTCGACGCGGCGCGAAGGGCACCGTCTACGGCCGTATCCACCGTACCGCCTGCACCGAGAGCTCCTCCTCCTCCAAGGTCCACCGGTAGCAGCAAGCCGAACCCGATGAGAAGAGCCAGGGCAAGCACCTTCAGCACCACCAGGATGTTCAA
>JBDHGR010000703.1:0-2212 GCA_039589815.1 Gemmatimonadota bacterium
CTCCACAAGAGACTCCGTTGCGACCCTGAACTCTTTCTTCAAGGTATCGCGCCCTACCGTGATGACCTGGTCGTCGGTGCCGAGTGCATCTTCTGCTGGTACTGGCTGGCCGACCTCTGCACCGACCAGGGCATTCCCTTCGTCCTCGGCCACGCCCTCTACATGAAAGCCATCCACGGCGGCAAAGCCAAGAAGGACAAGATCGACTCCAGGAAGATTGCCGTGCTCCTACGCTCCGGCGCGTTCCCCTTCGCCTACGTCTATCCCAACCGGATGCGCTCCACCCGCGACCTTCTGCGCCGTCGCCTGCACTTCGCCCGCAAACGAGCCGAACTGCTCACCCATATCCAAAACACCTTCACCCAGTACAATCTGCCTCGGCCCGCTGGCCGGCTCACCCGTGCGGCCAACCGCCAGGATCTCGCCGAGCTCTTTGACGATCCCGCTGTCCAGGCCAGCCTCCAGGCCGATCTCTCCCTCATCAACCGCTATGACGGCCTCATCCCTGAGCTCGAAAGCACCGTCCTCGGGCAGGCCCACGTCCACGATCCTGACAGCTTCGGCCGTCTCCGATCCATCCGCGGCGTGGGTAAGATCCTGGGCCTCACCCTCCTCTACGAGATCGGTGACATCGCCCGCTTTCCCACCGTCCAGAACTTCTCCTCCTATGCCCGCCTCATCAAATGCGGCAAAGAATCCGATGGAAAGAAAACCGGCACCTCCGGCGCCAAGATCGGAAACGTCCACCTCAAGTGGGCCTTCAGCGAGGCCGCCGTCTGCTTCCTCGAACACAACCCGCCCGGCCAGAAGTACCTCCAACGCCTCCGAAGGAAGCATCCCAGGGGGAAGTCCTTGAGCGTCCTGGCCGCCAAGCTTGGCCGAGCCACCTACTTCGTTCTCAAACAGCAGACCGCCTTTGATATGAACCGCTTCCTCGCCAACTGACGGAGGGGAGGGGGTGAGCCCGTCCGATAACTCGAGCCTGGCTTTCTCGGCAGCGAGCCCCGCTGATTGGACACCCCCTCTCGCTCCTGTTCCCATAGACGGCGCAGCCTCTCGGCGACTCTGCCCCTCACCCGAGCCCGGAGATAACTGGCCTCCGCTCCAGAAGAGCCCGCACCCTTTGATTCGGACGGCACGAGGGAACGGATGCATTTCTGGGCCGCGAGAAGAAGTCTATCCTCTCGCACCGTCGCCCCCTCCCATGGAGCTGCGACGGCTGAGCCCCAATAAGTGTTTGGTGCAGAGTCCAACGCTCTGCAACCGCCCATGGAAACCAAGCCAGAGCCCATTGGCTCCAGCGCCGCTTTCAGACCAAACCGCGCCGCGCTACGGCGCGCCTGGAATCATTCGTGCCCTTGACCTTCGGGGGCTGATAAGTGTTATCTGAACTCGATCCACATCATCGACGAAAGACCCTTTCCGGAGGCGATCCCTATGCGTCTCCACCTTCGTCGGTGCGTTCCTGAGAGTGAAACACAGCCGAGAATAGGCTGCGCCGGCAAGCAGTACGGAATCCGACGCTGTTCTCGACCGCTGCAAAAAAATCGTCGATGCTGGAGAAGTCCTGGCTCCAGAGCTCTTGCGGATCCAACTCATCTCCTCCCTTGCCCGGACCGGGCGGATCGAAGACGAAATACATGCCAACCACACGGGTGTCTGTGAGGCCGAATTCAGATCGCTGACTCAACTGACGTCCCATGAAGACCTCGAGAGTGTCTGGGTCCGCTTCGCTGGCCGTGATCTGAAAAGTGCTCCCTCCATCGTCGACGCTCACTGGCAGCCGACTGTAGGCCTTGAAGATTTCCCAACCTTCCTCGAACCCAAACTCACCATCACCATGTCCTGCGTGCGCCGCCAATAGACGCAAGACCGGATCGGCTTTCGGAACAGTCAGGCACAAAAGATCCTGAGCATCCATAAGGCCTTGATCCTCAGTGTTTGGGGAACCATATGCCCTCCATTGGGGCCGAGTTCAGATAACGTTCTGAGGTTGCCGGCGCGGCCTATGTGCCGCGCTCTCCGAAGCGAGTGAAACGAGCGCAGGCGGCAACCTTTTTGTTATGCAACGTGCGCATCTTTGAGGGTGGCTGGCCCGCTGTTTTCTGATCAGCTGCGTCCCCACTGGAACTCAGATGTTGTCCACCTACTTTGACTGGGCCAGCAACTCCAACTGCTGAGTGATTTCCTGCGCGTGAGACAGGAGGTCCCT
>JBDHGR010000704.1:0-2209 GCA_039589815.1 Gemmatimonadota bacterium
GCCATGTGGACCGATCCATCGACGGGCCGAGGAATTTCCTTCACTCCAACACGGTGGGTGTCTTCGAATTGTTGGAATGCGCACGCACCTACCATCAAAAGCTACCAGGGGACCTGCTGACGACCTTCCGTTTCCTTCAGGTTTCCACAGACGAAGTCTTCGGGAGCCTCGGAGCGGATGGGGCATTTGTGGAGGACACACCCTACTCGCCCCGTTCCCCCTATTCGGCCACCAAGGCCAGCGCTGATCACCTCGTACGAGCCTACCACGAGACGTACGGCCTGCCGACTCTGATTACCAACTGTTCCAATAACTACGGTCCTTTTCAGTACCCGGAGAAACTGGTTCCTCTCGTCACCCTGAATGCTCTCAGCGGACAAGCCCTCCCGGTCTACGGGCAGGGTCAGAACGTCAGGGACTGGCTTCACGTGGAGGACCACTGCGAGGCGATCTCCGCCGTTCTCGAGCGAGGAGAAGTTGGCTCTACCTATAACATCGGGGCTCGGACCGAACGGACGAATCTGGAGATTGTATACGCAATCTGCGACGCTTTGGAGGAGATCCTTCCAGCTGAACGAGATTCAGAACTTTCCGAACCGGGAGCTGGTGGGTACCGGGACCTGGTGACCTTTGTGAAAGATCGACCGGGGCATGATCACAGATATGCGATCGATCCGTCTCGGATCGAGCGGCAGATTGGGTGGAGGGCGAAGAAGAGCTTTGACGCAGGCCTGAAGGAAACCGTTCGCTGGTACATCGAGAACCGCGAATGGTGCGTTGAGGTGAAAGCCGGAAGTTACGACGGGGGACGGTTGGGCCTGGCCGCAACACCGAATCATAGAGGCGAAAGGTGAACGTATGAGGGGAATCCTTCTGGCAGGGGGAAGCGGCACTCGGCTTCACCCGGTCACCAAGGGAGTGAGCAAACAACTCCTGCCGGTATACGACAAACCTCTCGTCTACTACCCTCTCAGCGTTCTCATGCTGAGCGGAATCCGAGATGTACTCCTGATTAGCACCCCGGAAGACCAGGCGTCCTTTTTGCGGCTCTTTGGTGACGGGTCCCAACTGGGGCTTTCGGTCTCCTATGCTGTCCAGGAGGAACCGAGGGGCTTGGCAGACGCCTTCCGGATCGGGAAGGACTTCGTGGGCGATCAACCCGTCGCACTGGCTTTGGGGGACAATCTCTTCTACGGGCACGGCCTGCAGAGGATTCTCAGGAAGGCGGCGAATCGACCAGATGGGGCAACGGTCCTCGCTTACCAGGTCCGGGATCCCGAAAGGTACGGGGTGGTGGAGTTCGACTCCGACGGCACAGCCGTCGCCTTGGAGGAGAAGCCGGCAAAACCCAGATCCCGTTGGGCCATCACCGGGCTCTATTTTTACGACAACTCGGTCGTTGATATCGCCCGAGATCTTCGACCTTCCGCCCGGGGCGAGCTCGAGATCACAGACGTGAACCGGACCTACCTTCGGAACGGCCAACTGCACGTGGAAAGGTTATGGCGCGCTATCGCCTGGCTGGACACCGGGACCCACGAATCCCTTCTCCAGGCATCGGGGTTCATTCATGCCTTGGAAGAGCGTCAGGGGCTCAAGGTGGCTTGCCTGGAGGAGATCGCTTTTCGCATGGGGTATATCGGGATCGACGCCGTGGTGGAAGCTTCCGATCGACTCGGGAAAACACCTTACGGCCTTTATCTGGCCGCCATAGCCGCGGAGACTTCAAAGGGCAATGACCGTGGCGGCTAAAATCCCCTTCAACCGCTCGGTGCCTTTGGGCCGGGAGCTGGACTACATCCGGGAGGCCACCTCCAGGGGCCAACTCGCCGGAGATCGCCACTTCTCCCAGCGCTGCCAGGCTTTTCTCGAGGAAGAACTCGGCGTCCATAAGGCCCTTTTGACGCCGTCGTGCACCCATGCGCTGGAAATGTGTTCTCTCCTCCTGGGTATTGGCCCTGGGGACGAGGTAATTGTGCCGTCGTTCACTTTTGTATCCACGGCCAATGCTTTTGCTCTCCACGGGGCCCGACCCATTTTCTGTGACGTCAGGCGGGACACACTGAACATGGATGAGAGGCGAATCGAGGCACTCATCACGCCGCGGACCAGAGCAATCGTTCCTGTTCACTATGCGGGGGTCGGGTGTGAGATGGACGAGATCCTCGCCCTGGGCAGGGAACACGGGATACCAGTATTGGAGGATAAC
>JBDHGR010000705.1:0-2206 GCA_039589815.1 Gemmatimonadota bacterium
AGGCGGAACACACCAAGCCCGTACTGGGATGTGTTTGATCCGTCTGGACGGTGGGTAACCACGGTGACGTTGCCCAAGGATGTTCTGATCCACGACATCGGAGAAGGCTACATCCTAGGCGTCTGGAAGGACGAAATGGACGTGGAGTACGTGAGGATGTACTCGCTGGAAAGGGGCGGGTGAGTTGGGGCTCGAAGTCCTGAGCCTTTTGGCGGCTCCTTCGGGGGCCGCCTTTTCACACCGGCCACCCCATCTTCGAGGTGGCCCGTTTGCACGTTGAGGCATGAGCGCCTCGGACCTAGATGCCCCTCAAAACTGCCCTCTTAACCCGCTCAACTTCTAGAGAAACATGTAGACCCCTTCGCCGTCCGTCGGCCAAGGGGTCCACCTAACCACAACCATCACAACATGTTAGAAGAGTGGAGCCAGGGGGGCTCGAACCCCCGACCTCCGGCTTGCAAAGAAAGCTGCTAAAGGGCCAAATGCGGCGGTTTTCGCCGCTTTTTCAGGGTTTTCCGCCGACTTTCGCCGCTTTCGGGGTCAATCTCCGCCGCCTTTCGCCGCTTTTCGGGACACATTCGGGACACAGTGGGGAGAGCGGCTGTTAAGGCTCCACATCATCCCTCTCCCGCTCCAGCAGGGGATGGGGGCGGAGCAGGAAACACCAATCCCTCGATCCCTCGGACCCAGGTGGGATCACCAGTATCACTCCCGGTAATGTCTCCCAACTGCATTTCGTGACCGTTCGAGGTTCCGTCTGCCGCAGTGTCGCCTGAACCTTCATTCAGGTCCCAGTAGCCCAATAAGCCCGGTTCGCTTCCGGCGAGGTGTTGGTTCATGTTGGCCTGGATCTCAGTCTGAGATCGGACTGTGGTCCAGATGCGGACCTCGTTTGGAGCCTGCCCCTACCGGCCGGCTCCGAGGGGCCTTCCCTCATCCCTCATGCAGCATGGCTGCCTTCAGTTGGTCTCTTTGACCTCCTTTCAGCGCCTTCGTGGCACACCATCATCCCCGTATTTCTCCAGCAGGGCCTGGAAGCGGGGATGGTCGCGGAGGGGATTCCGTCAAATAAAAGGGGGCTGCCTCTGGGACGGGACCCTATCTCACTCTCTCGAACACGACGCCTTCGGTCACAACAAACCTGGTGACCTCACCATCGCTGTCCCGCTCAAATCTCAGTTCTCCCAGGGGAAAGACGGTTCGAAAAACATCTGGCTCCCAGGGTCTGATTTCGAAGTCTTGGGGACCTGGGTTGCTCAACCGGAGTCTCCCATCCTCCACATGAAGCGCGTAAACGACCTCCAACTCCGGGCTGTAGTAGCTCCCGGCGAATGCAACGAGGTCCTCCTCCGAGGGCTCGAAGGGCGTCATCCGACGATATGCCAAACCGCCCTGCGACGTCACCCGCTCGACTCTCCCGTCCACGTCCCGGTGAAAAGTCACAATCTGACGTTGGGTCTCATCAGCGAACGTGGAGTCGGAGAGCGGATAAAGGGCGAGTCGAGATGGCTCCCCCCACCACGAACCCACCTGCACGAATAATTGGTTGCCTTCTCGAGTAAAAACGGCGGTCAGGCCTGGGCCATCCGCTCCGTAATGACCAGCGTACGCATCCAGAAGGGCAACCTCAACTTTGACCGGAGCTAGGTCCTGGACTCTTCCGAGATCGGGTTTCGGGACCTCCTCAACCGCCCTCTCCTCCTCAACCGCCCTCTCCTCCTCAAAGAGATCCTCTGCGATCCTTCCAAGAACAGAGGAGTGGAACCCATCATTGGATAGGTAAACCACACCCGCATCGATCTCGGGATAGTATTGAAACTGCGTGAATTGCTGTCCATCCTCACCGTGATGACTGTAACGGCGGATTCCTCGGTGGGTGTCAATAAAAAGCCCGAGCCCATAACCGAGCGTGTCCCCACTCGTAAGCACACCGCGCTCCGTCATCCGGGAGGCCACCTCCGTCCCCCCGACATGTGCATCGCTGAAATTTCGAACCCAGTTTGTCAAATCACCCAAAGTCGTGTAGATGCCTACGGCCCCGTAAAAAGCATCAAGGTCCTCGCCTTCTTCCCATTCCAGACCGCCCCCTGGGAGGGCATAACCCGTCGCACTGTTCGGGATGATCTGACCGCTGTGGGTTTTGACGGTAGTGTGTTCCATCCCAAGGGGATCAAAGACATTCGCCTCCATCCACTCCGGAAACGTT
>JBDHGR010000706.1:0-2199 GCA_039589815.1 Gemmatimonadota bacterium
CCTTTACCCGCCGGAGTTCCTCCAGCAAGTCGGGGCCGTGGGTTTGCGCGAGGCGAGGGGACATTCCTTTCACGGCGATCAAGGACTCCAATGTGGATGGCCACTCGGTGGCGACGAACAGGAGCACCGGATCTCCCACCACTCTGAACGGGGCCCGATCCCTGGCCCGGGCAATGCGGTCCCGCCACTCCAGGGATGCTCGCAGAGCCGTCACCTCTCTCGGGGGCAGGAGTTTGGCTCCCTTGAACCGAGTGACGGGGTCGGCTTGCTCCTCGTTCCATTCAACGGATTCCAGGTACCGGTTCTCTTCCTCGGCCCAAGCATCCCGCCCCACTCTCTCGAGCCCGTGGGCCAAAACCCGGTGGAGGGAGAGGAGATGTCGGGTATCGGCTGCCGCATACTCCAGGAGCTCTTCGGTCAGGGGCCGTTGGGCCCAATCGGCTCGCTGGTGTTTTTTGGAGAGCGTGACCTCGAGGTGCTCCTCCAGAAGTGCCGCCAATCCAATGGACCCGGCTCCCAGGAGTGTCGCTGCCGCTTGTGTGTCGAAGAGTCCTCGAACCCTGATTCCCAGATCCCGGTGGAGGAGTCGTAAATCGAAGTCGGCGCCGTGCATGACGACCTGAATCTCCGGATTCTCCAGTACCGGCCGGAGCGCATCCGCAGGATCAGCGGCCAAAGGGTCGAAGAGGAAAGTCTCCGCAGGGGTGGAGAGTTGAACGAGGCAGAGCCCATCCGTGTAGCGGTGGAAACCAGCCGCCTCACAATCAAGAGCGATCCTGGCTTGGCCGTTAAGGTGGGCTGAGACTTCTTGTAGACCGGATGGGTCCGCGATCAAACGATAAGTCATGGCTGCCCTGTACTCTCCTGTGTTTTATGAAGCTCTGCCCAGCTCCGCTGGAGCTCGATCCAGTGTTCCTCGGTGACCTGGCGAATCCACGGGGCCAGGGAACAGACCCCTTCCATCAGGGCCTCAGGACCCCTACGATGCCAGGAGAACGCCTCTGAATCCACCCCCAAAGGACGAGTTCCGACGGCGGACACGTCAGGAGCCAACCGTGAAGCTCACTTTCCTCGGGACCGGTACTTCCTTCGGTGTTCCCGTCATCGGGTGTCACTGCCCGCGGTGTACCTCCGAGGATCCGAGGGATCGACGTTCCCGCCACGGCGCACTTCTGACCCTTCCTGAGGGGCATCTTCTGGTTGATATGCCCCCGGAGCTTCGCCTCCAGCTGGTCCAGGAAGGTGTGAATCACATCGATGCGGTTTGGATCACCCACCTTCATGCCGACCATGTGCACGGTGCCGACGACCTGAGGATCTTCCGGTTCCGAGCAAAGAAGGACATGCCGGTGTTCTGTCCGGAAGGCTCTCACCACGAGCTCCTAAGGCGGTTTCCGTACATCTTCGACGAGGCGATCAATCCACCCCCCGGGAGCACCATCCCTCAATTCCGACTCAAGGGATTCAAGGCGTTTGAACCGGAGGACATCCTGGGCCGTGTGTTCGTCCCGCTTCCCACACCCCATGGCCCTGCCACGGTCTACGGCTTCCGCGTTGGGCCCTTGGGGTATATCACAGATGCGAAAAGCCTCCCCCCACGGACTCTCGATTCATTGAGGGGTGTGAGGGTCCTGGTTCTGAACGCTCTCTGGTTGGGAAACCCCCACCCGACACACTTCAATGTGGAGGAAGCGGTCGCGGCGGCGGCCGAGGTGGGCGCCGAGAGAACTTTCTTGACCCATATGACCCATGAGGTGGGGCATCAGCAGCTCCTGGACACCCTCCCTCCGGGGGTGGAGCCTGCATACGACGGATTGACCATCCAGATTCCTGAAGACTGAACTGAAAAGCCGAGAGGATTGTTCCCTATGGGATCCGTGACCCTGGATTACGCCAACATGCTCGCCCCGAACCTGGAGGGCGGTGGCCTGGACCCCGTCGAACTGGATGGAGATAGGGCCGAGGCTTTCCGAATGGCCTACCAGGATGTGGAGGCCCGGCGAGAATCCGGGGAGATGGGATTCTTCCACCTGCCGGAGGCCAGGGAAACAGCCCGGGCCGTTCAAGAGGTGGCTGACGGATTCGGTCAGTGGTTCGAGAATGTGGTGGTTCTGGGTATCGGCGGCTCGGCCCTCGGTACCACGACCATGAGAGATGCCCTTCTTGGCCCCCACTGGAACGAGCTCGATGAGGAAGCCC
>JBDHGR010000707.1:0-2195 GCA_039589815.1 Gemmatimonadota bacterium
GGCGAACCTTCACGGTCCGGGCTGAGGGTGTTTCACCCGATACGCCCTATGTACAGTCGGCTCGGCTGAATGGTGTGCCACTGAAACGGACGTTCCTCGCTCATGCAGAGATCGCGGAGGGTGGAGTTCTAGAGCTGGAGATGGGGGCGGAGCCCTCGGACTGGGGAACTGAACTTGAGGCCAGGCCGCCGAGCCAATCAGACCGGCATCTGGATCGTGTGGCACCTCAAGCCCCCACGCCGTCAGAAACCCTCTCTCCACCCTCGCCCGACCAACTCCCTCCTGATGCCGAAATGGCCGAAGCCGTAAAGGCGGAGTTCCTGCACGCCTGGAACGGCTACCTGGCCCACGCCCGGGGGATGGACGCCCTCGAGCCCCTGAGCCGCACCGGCCGGAACTGGTACGATGCCTCCCTGGTCATGACTCCCCTGGATGCATTCGACACCATGCTCCTGATGGGCCTGGAAGAGGAGGCCGCCGAAGCCAAGGAGCTGATCCTGGACGGGCTCTCCTTCGACCACGACTTCTCGGTCCAGCTCTTCGAGGTGACCATCCGGCTCCTTGGCGGTCTCCTCTCGGCGTATCAGATGGATGGCGACCCACGGTTCCTGGAACTGGCCACCGACCTGGCCGACCGCCTTCTACCGGCCTTCGAGTCCGCCACGAGAATGCCCTACGTGAGGGTCAATCTCCGAACCGGGGAAAAGGAGCGGCAGGTCAACAACCCTGCCGAAATCGGCACGCTCATGCTGGAGTTCGGGGCTCTCAGCCGATTCACAGGGAACCCGGTCTACTTTGAAAAGGCGAAGGCCGGAGTGGAGGCCGTCTACTCCCGCCGCTCAGGGATCGGTCTGGTGGGAACCACCATCGATGTGGAAACGGGGGAGTGGCAGAATACGTCCTCCCACCTCTCCGGAAGGATCGACTCATACTATGAGTATCTGCTTAAGGCCTGGCTCCTTTTCGGCGATGAAGATTTCCGGGGAATGTGGGAAACCAGCCTCGACCCGGTGAACCATTACCTGGCCGACGAACCGGGCGATCGGCTCTGGTACGGACACGCCGACATGGAGACCGGCCAGCGTACGTCCACGCGCTTCGGAGCCCTGGATGCTTTTTGGCCCGGGGTTCTGGCGTTGGGCGGAGACCTTGACCGGGCGGCTCGCCTCATGGAATCGGTGTACCTCATGTGGACCACCTTCGACGTCGAGCCCGAGCAGTTGGACTACTCCACCATGGAGGTCGTTTCCGGAGGATACCCCCTTCGGCCCGAAGCTCTCGAGTCGGCCTACATCCTCTACACCCTGACGGGGAACGACCGATACAAAGCCATGGGGTGGGACATATTCCAGCGCATTGTCCGTTGGTGTCGGACCGATGTGGGATACGCCCACCTCGTGGATGTCCGTACCAAGGAACGGGCGGATGCCCTGGAACGCTTCTTCCTCGCCGAGACCCTGAAGTACGCTTACCTCCTCTTCGCACCTCCCGGAACGCTCGAACTGGGGGAGGTCGTTTTCAATACGGAGGCCCACCCCCTCAGAAGGAGTTGGGAATGAGCGTCGGCGACCAAAGAGCCCTGGCCTTCCTTTCTCTGGCCCTGCTTGCCGCGGCCGCCT
The DNA here is from genome assembly GCA_039589815.1 of Gemmatimonadota bacterium. Taxonomy (GTDB): domain Bacteria; phylum Gemmatimonadota; class Gemmatimonadetes; order Longimicrobiales; family Gaopeijiaceae; genus JABDNZ01. The sequence goes on from JBDHGR010000707.1 coordinate 1,620, forward strand.
GCCAGCCTCCATCTCTGTCGACGGAGGTGTTGGAGTTGAGGGGTGGGTGGGAGTTCCGCCGCGCCGACCGGACATCGGGCAGTCAGGTTCCGGCAACCCTCCTCGACACCCTCTCAAACTGGCTCCCAGCCACCGTGCCAGGTACGGTCCACACAGACCTCCTGAACAACGGCCTGATTCCCGACCCCTTCTGGAGGGACACGGAGATGGTCCTCCAGTGGGTCGGAGAGGAAGACTGGGTTTATCGAACCGTTTTCCAGGTCGAGCCTCAACTCCTGGAGAAGGACGTGGTGGAACTGGTGTTCCTCGGGCTGGACACCTACGCCGAAGTCCGCCTGAACGACCACAGGATCCTGGAGTCCGACAACATGTTCCGAAGCTGGGCGGTCGATGTGAGGGGAATCCTCCGGCCCGGGAAGAACGCTCTGGAGATCCATTTCCGTTCTCCTCTTCCACCTGCCCTGGAAGCCAGGGACGCCCTGCCTTACGAGCTCCCTGCAGGGAATGATCGAGGAGATCCACCGTCCCGGGTTTTCGTACGGAAAGCAGCGTATCACTACGGCTGGGACTGGGGCC
>JBDHGR010000708.1:0-2192 GCA_039589815.1 Gemmatimonadota bacterium
GATTCCTGCGACGAACATGGTTGGCCTCCTTGAGCTTGGCGCCGCAGAACCTTTGAGCAAGTTCAGCGTACTCCGTCAGCCCAGGTGAGGCCAACCTCGCCTTATAAGGTCACAATAACCGGCCCAAGAATCCGAAACCGCACCGGGCCTCACTCCTAGTGTGTGCTTCCCGACGAGACCTTCGTCCTCCGGGGCATACCGAGAGGAGATGCGGACTTGGGCCTCTTCGTTTCTTCTGCCCTCCCAAAGGGACCCTGGTCCGATCCGGTGAACCTCGGAGTAGGAATACACACGGAACACCACGGAACCAGTCCGTCGCTTTCCCCCGACAGCCCATTCATCTTTTTCAGCCGTCATGACGAGGAGGGCGGGGTTCCGACCCTCTATGGGGAGAGCGCGGAAGCACTGGGGCCGGCGTACCCCGCGGAGCCACAGTCACGGGACGCCACGGCTCAACGGCCCCGAGCCTCAGCGAATCCCTTATCCTCAGGGATCTCGTCCGGGGGCAGTCCCGAGGCGGCCTCCATCCGGCCGCTGAAGTTGAAAAACGAGGCGAGCGCTGTGATCTCCCAGATCGCCCTGTCGTCCCATCCAGCTTCCCTCAACGCTGCGACGTCGTCTTGGCCCACGAAGTTGGGCGTCTCCGTGAGCTTGCTCGCGTAGCGGAGCAGTGCACGAGTGTCCTCGGGCAGGTCGTAATCGGGCCACTCAGTTGCGAAATCTTTACTGAGGTGCTCATCCCCAGTGAGGCGGCGAACTGCCGCCGAATGGAGACCCAGTCAGGGCGCCCCACCAACTTTTCCGTTCACCACAGTTCCGAGCATCTCACGTTGCAGGCGGCTGAGAGGCGAAGACTTACGGAGATGGAGGTACTGGTACAGAGATCCCGCAAGCGCAGCTACGAGAAGGTCGACGCCGAGGACCTGGAAGACTCCCGGGACCACCCCTCCATATCGGCTACGAGCCCATCCGAAGAAGAGTTTGCGAAGTCCTCGAACCCGGTCGGGTGCGACGGTCATGATGTTTGCCATTGAGTCCCCCATTCTCCGGACGTTTGGCCGACCTGAGCAGGTCGGATGGGTTTGAAACCGCTGAAGACGAATCGGTAGTCCCCTTGGGCGGCCTCGTACTCCGCGCGGAACTCGGTGGGGTAACGGACCCCGCCCGGTAGGCCCTCGGCTACGGGCATGGGGAGGACGAAGGACGATGCCTCGAGGAGAAGGTCGCGGGACACCATGGGTTCGATCCCCAGAACCGTCGCACAAGGCTCGCTCGCCGGGCGTGGGTTTGCGGCCGCCCGTATCCCTAGCGGGAGAGAAACCGCGACTGCAAGAGTGTTCAAACCCATCGTGACCTCACAAGAACAGGGAATCGTGATTTCAATAGACATAATGTCTAATGATTTCTATCAGACATAATCGCTCGAGGACCCCTTGTCAAGTTCGCAATACAACTTGTACAATGAATTCATGACAGGCCCCTCTCCCAGAGCGTATCGCAAGCGCAAGCGTACCGAGTCCGAGCAGGATACCCGGCGACGGATCACCGAGGCGGCCGTGCGGTTGCATGGAACCGTCGGGCCAGGCAAGACGTCTATCTCGGACCTGGCGAAGCTGGCCGGCGTGAGTCGGATGACGGTCTACAACCACTTCCCGACAGAAGTCGACCTGTTCACGGCGTGCTCGACCCACTGGGCAACCCAGAATCCGTTCCCAGACCCGTCTCGGTGGACCGCAGCCGATCCATCGGAGCGCCTGGTGTGCGCGCTGGAGGAGCTGTACGGGTGGTATGCATTCAACCAGGGGATGCTCGGGAATGTTCTTCGTGACATCCCGATCGTGCCGGCTCTGGCCGAGGTCATGGGAGGGCTGTGGTCACCCTGGATGAATGGTATCGTGCGCGCGCTCGGCCAGGGATGGCCGCTTGAGGAAGTCAGGCCCGAAACGCTCGACGCTGTGCTGAGGCTTGCCGTGGATTTCAATACGTGGCAAACCCTGACCGGGTCGGGCTTGGATCATCCGGCTGCCGCAGCCCTGATGGCACAGATTGTCACCTGCATGGGGGGGAGAGCCCCATGAGGTAGGACGGTCGGGTAGCCCGGGCGGTTGCCCGCCCGAGCCCCCTCAGATCCGAGCATGGAGATTTCCACCACTCGGCTCTTCCGTTGAAGCAGTCTCACGGTGTCCGAGGCT
>JBDHGR010000709.1:0-2175 GCA_039589815.1 Gemmatimonadota bacterium
GCCCTTCTCGTCCTTGCCGGGTTCATGGCCCGGAGCGGTGGCAGCGGAAGCCCTCTCTCCGGATGGGCTTTTTCCGTGGGGATCGTGGTTTTTTCAGGGAGTCTCTACCTGATGGTCATGACGGGTCAGCGCTGGTTGGGCGCGATCACCCCCCTTGGCGGCCTGGCCTTCCTCGTAGGCTGGGCGGCCCTGGCTTGGAGCTTTCTCCGGGCGCCCGGAGGCTGAAATGACAGATCTGGATCTCGAGGGCCTGGAAGCGGCCCGCGGCCTGCTCATGACCGCCGAAACCGTCGCGGTCCTTTCCGGAGCCGGCGTCAGCGCAGAGTCGGGCGTCCCGACCTTCCGCGGCGAGGACGGTCTCTGGAAGTCCTATGCCCCTGAAGAATTGGCCACCCCGGGGGCCTTCCGGCGGGACGCGCGCTTGGTGTGGGAATGGTATGACTGGCGGAGAGGGAAGATCAGAGGCTGTAAGCCCAACGCCGGGCATGAGGCTCTCGCCCGGTTCGCCTTCGGGCCCCGAACGGTGCGGATCATCACTCAGAATGTGGATGGACTTCACGAGGAGGCGGCTCGCAGAGCTTCCGCCGGAGGCGACCCCTCCCCTGCACTTCCTCTCGAGCTCCACGGCTCCATTTTCAGGGTCCGATGTACGTCTTGCACCTATAAGATCCCCCACAGGGATCCCATCTCCACAGGAAGTTCAGAAGATCTGCCCATCTGCCCGGTCTGCTCGTCCCTTCTCCGACCCGACGTCGTATGGTTTGGGGAATCCCTGGACTCGGCGATCCTTTCCGAGGCCTTCCAGGTGGCCCAGATCTCACAAGTCTGTTTGGTCGTGGGGACCAGCGCCCTTGTGCACCCGGCAGCGTCGGTTCCATTAGTTACTCAGGACAGCGGGGGAAGCATCATTGAGGTAAACCCAACGGAAACGCCTCTGACCCAGCTCTCCCGAATCTCCTTACGCGGGGCTTCGGGAGAGGTTCTTCCACGCCTACTCCATGGGTTCGACGATCCGGGAACCTGAGATTTTCCTGAGTGTTTTGCTTTAGGACGGTGAGACGGTTTCATTCAGGACAACGAAGCGTATTCCTTGGCACTAAGGCGCCACGAATGATTAGACGAGTATTGGGTTTGGGGCTTGTTTTTTCCCTGCTGCTGGCCTGTGGAGACTCCAGTTCCCCGCCGGTGCCCACCCGGGTGAGGGTCAGTCCCGGAAGCTCCACTCTCGATGCCATTGGGGAAACCGTCCAGTTCACCGCCACCCTTCTGGACGACAAAGACAGGGAGATCGAAGGGGCGGTGTTCACGTGGTCCATGGCAAACCCCCAGGTGGCGTCCATCACCCCGTCGGGTATGGCCACGGGGCTGAAGGCCGGTGCCACCTCTGCCCGGGCCGCCGCCGAAGGAATCACGGGCAGCGCGACACTGAACGTCGATCCGGTTCCTGATGCGATGGAAAAGATTGCTGGCGACCAGCAGTTCGGAGCCCTCAGACAGGTTCTTCCCGACCAACTCACCGTGGAGGTAAGGGATTCCAACGGGAACCCGGTTGAGAACAAGTTCGTCAACTTCTCGGTGGTGGCCGGCGGCGGAACCGCGTCGCCCTTCCAAGCTCAGACCGGTCCGGACGGCCGGGCTTCCACCACCTGGCACCTCGGATGTTCCAACGACAATCCCCAGCTTCTGGAGGCCAGGATCGGTAGCCTATCGGTCTCATTTGCAGCGAACGTGGATCTGGCCGCGTTGGCCATCTGCCAGGAGTCCGTTCCGGGCGGACGGGAGACCCACCCGTACTCCGCCCAACTGGTGGCGGCAGGTGGTGACCAGGGCACGCTGAACTGGTCCATCATAAACGGGGCCCTGCCCCCAGGCGTGACGCTCCAACCCACCGGTAGCTTGGACGGAACGCCGACCCTGCGGGGGGACTACCTGTTCGAGGCCCAAGTGCAGGACGGCCTGGGAGCCTCGGCCTCCGCTCTTTTTGACCTGAGGGTCTGCGATGCCCCTGTCGTTTTGAACCCCGGCCAAACCCAGTCCTTCCTTCCCTCCGGTCCGGACGGGTGCGGATTGTTCTTGCCGAGCGGAAACAACGGGGACCGCTACCGATTCGGCGTGGTCTACACCCGACCAGATCCAGACTCCATGGACGTGCAAACGGTGAGGGTGGAGATGCGG
>JBDHGR010000710.1:0-2171 GCA_039589815.1 Gemmatimonadota bacterium
CCTCTTGATCGGCGTCTGGATCGCCAGCGGTGTGGTCCCGGTCATGATCTTCTATGGGCTCAAGATTCTGGCACCCGGTTACTTCCTGGTGGCGACCATCCTGACCTGCGCCCTGATCTCCCTGGCGACCGGATCCTCTTGGTCCACGGCGGCCACGGTGGGTCTCGCCATGATGGGAGTCGGACAGGCCCTGGGGATTCCTGCAGGCATGACGGCCGGGGCCGTGATCTCCGGATCCTACTTCGGCGACAAGATGTCACCCCTGTCGGATACCACGAACCTGGCACCGGCCGTGGCCGGTACTCAGCTCTTCACGCACATAAGGCACATGGTCTACACTACCGTGCCGGCTCTCGTGCTCGCCCTCATCATCTTTGCCATCATCGGGATCGTCAGGCCGGCTTCGGGTTCGGTGGAGACCGCAGAGTACCTCCTCATGCTCTCCACCCTCTCGGAGAACTTCAACCTCACCCCATGGCTTCTGATCGCCCCCGCCGCGGTGCTTTTTCTCGTCTGGAAGAAGACACCGGCTTTACCGGCTCTGGTGGTTGGTGTCTTCGTCGGGGCGGCACTCCTCCTCCTCTTCCAGCGTCAGGCGGGCGCGGGATGGGCGGGGAATCTCGGGGCTCTGGTGGAGTCCCTATACACCGGGTATGTGAGCGAAACCGGGGTTGCTTCGGTTGATCAGCTTCTGACCAGGGGTGGGCTCACCTACATGATGGATACCATCGCCCTCATCATCGTAGCCCTGGCGTTCGGTGGAATTATGGAAGGGTCGGGGATGCTGGAACGACTGGCGGCTGCCGTCCTTACGCTCGCTCGGTCAACCGGCTCCCTCATCGCGGTGACCATCTTCAGCTGCTTCGGGATGAATATCCTGGCGTCGGACCAGTACCTCGCGATTATCGTGCCGGGTCGGATGTACCGGACCGCATACCTGAAGAGAGGCCTCCATCCCAAGAACCTCTCCCGGGCACTGGAGGATTCTGCCACGCTGACTTCGCCCCTTATCCCGTGGAACACTTGCGGGGCCTATATGTCGGGGGTGTTGGGTGTGAGCTGTTTCGCCTATCTCCCCTTTGCCTTCCTCAACCTGGCATCGCCCCTGATTTCCATGTTCTATGGGTTTACGGGGATCACGATCCAGAAGATCGAGGACGATCCGGACTCGCTCGTGGGCATTTCCGAGGATGAGATTCCGGAGAGAGGGTCAGGGTTGCACTAGGAAAGCCCTGCACCCCACTCGTGCAGAGCATCCGTAGCGAGGACAGGGGGGTATCCGGTAGAGACTACCCTCCGGGGCCTACCCCTCCAGGAGATACTCCACGGTCGTGACCACCCTGACCGTTTTGTTGAGCTGGTTCTGTTCCTGTTGACCCGGGGCGGGATCCCTGGGCAGGATCTGGAACACACCCTGGTTGGCCCGTCTGATCTTGCCGACCTGGCTACCTGAAGAAGTAGCGAACTCCTCGGCGGCTTCTCGAGCCCTCCCGGTTGCCTCAGCCAACATCTCCGGTTTCAGATCATTGAGGCGAGTGAAGAGGAACGTAGGTCCTCCAGGGCCGTATTCCTGGCCGGAGGTGAGAACCACTCCTGCCTGGACCAGCTCGCCAACCCGCTGGGCTGCCGCAGCGATCACCCGGGGCTCCTCCGAACGGACCATGAGGGTCTGGCTGATGATGAATCGGTTGGGCGCTGGCCCACCACTGTACCGATCAGCCTGAGCGTCTCTCACTCGGAAGGACTGGATGGTCACCCGATCCTCCGGGATGCCGGTGGCCTCGAGAAAAATGATGGTGCCCTCCACCATCCGATCCATCTGGTCCTGGGCCGCAGCCAGATCGTTGTGGGTGGCCACGATCTGCAGGGGCCAAAGGGCCAGATCGGCCTCCACGGGGCGTTCTGAGACTCCCTTTACGGTAACGAAGCGATCGGCTGTTCGTCCCGCTCGAAAGCCCGACCCGAGGAGGAGTCCGGCCACGACGAAACCCGCGGAGAGGATGACCGCGGGAAGATTGTAGGATTTCATGGCGCGCCTCAGGACCCGGGCTCGGGTATGAAGGCCGCCACTCGGAGGGGCCCGCCGCTCCCGCCCTGGATCTTCATGGGAAGAGCCACCAGATAGGCTCCCCATTCCGGCAGCTCCTCGAGATAAGCCACGTTTTCCAGAC
>JBDHGR010000711.1:0-2164 GCA_039589815.1 Gemmatimonadota bacterium
ACCGGAGCTTTGACAACTGCCGGCTTTGGGGAGACCGCGCGGATTGTCCGGATCAGTCCGGATGGCACTCAGACCCAAATGGCCACCCTTCCCTCACTCTCTATTGGCCCGGTGGAGAACGCTGGTGGGGCCCGCCTAGCCATGCTGAACGAAACTCTCTATGCGACCGTGGGCGGGTTTGGTGTGGATACAGACCCGATGCCTGGGATGGCAACTGTCGTCAGGATCGAAGATGGCCAAGTCAGCGAAGTGGCCGACATGTGGGACATCGAGAGCAGTCAGAACCCCGGCGGCTTCACCCTCGAATCCAACCCGTACGGGCTCGCCGCCGGTCCCGACGGGAACCTGTGGGTCGCCGACGCTGCTGGCAACGATCTCTTGAAGGTAGATCCTTCCACCGGTCAGGTTGAGGTGGTGGCGGTCTTTGACGGGGTGACCAGTCCAATCCCCAATCCCAATCGGGGCGATGCGTTGGAATCCGACCCGGTGCCTACGGGTCTGGCCTTTGATGAGGACGGTGAGCTCTATGTGTCGTTGCTGCCTGGTGTTCCCTTCTTGCCCGGATCGGCAAAGGTGGTGAAAGTGACTTCTGATGGTGAGGTCAGTGACTATGCGACCGGGCTCACCATGCTTACCGACATCCGTTTTGCTCCGGACAGGGAATTGTACGCTGTTTCGTTCGGGCGATTCACCGAGCAAGGGCCAGCTCCCAACTCGGGTGCGATCATCAGAGTGAAGGAGGGGTCAGGGTCTGAGGAGGTATTGGGTGGGCTCTCCTTCCCGACATCGATCGACTTCAACGCGGCCGGCGATGCCTATGTGACGATCAACGGAATCGGCGAACCGGGCACAGGCAAACTCGTCGTTTTTCAAGGATTGGCGGAGCATCAGTAGCGACGGGTCGGCTCACTGACATTGCGGGCGAGCCCGATCAGGCGGTCGGATTTCCCGCCCAGGTAACGCGTACATAACGCAAAGGTGGCACTGGCCTTGGTAGGATCTTCCCTTCGACTCTTCCAAAGGGGGAGATTCATCATGCAGAAAAGTAGCAGACTCAAATTCCGAAGGATTCGCGAGAGAGAAATCGCACGTGCACTGAGGTTTCTGACACTCGCGTTGATGGCAGCGGTCGCGGCGTGCAATTCTGAAGGGACAGGCCCGCTTGATCCGTCGACCGGCGGACTCACCCTCACTGGCGGGCGGGGAGTCACGGAGTCCATCAGCGGAAGCGGACACTACGTGCGGACTGACTTGCCCGGTGTCTACCGCACGTTCTCATTCCATGCGACGAAGAAGGCTGACGAGACCGTCAAAGGGGAGTTCCAACTCGACAACGATGGCCTGGATCTGGATTTTCATGGCGACATCGTGTGTTTCACGATCGTTGGAAACGAGGCCTGGGTGGGAGCCGTATCGGAGAGGACCAACGCCGCTGGCTATGACCCTCCTCAAGAGCATGTTTTTCGGATCGTGGACAACGGGCAGGGGGACAACTTCATTCCGGATCAGGTCAGCACTATGCCCCTCGGTGACACGGATTCCTACTGCCAGAACACTCCACTATATCCGGCACTTAAGGATGTTCTGGACGGGAACATCCAGATCCGTCAGTAGCTGCCTCTTACGGGACTCAGACGCAAGGATAAGACACACAAGCCCCGGCTCCGGCCGGGGCTTGCTGTATCTGGGGTAGTGGCGGTTGGGGCGTGGGTTATCCACCCGGCAGGGTCCTCAGCCCAACTACATAGCCGCTTCGACGGGTGGTGGTGATTTTGGCGTCTTGTTGGGTGGGACTACTGCCGTTGCAGGCCTTGCAGCCGAATGATCGCCTGCCTTGCCTCCTCGACCATTGGCTGTAATTCGGGGTCGGCGTCCTGCCAAGCCAACACGAGGAGCTCGTAGTTTTCCCGGGCCTTGTCGTAGCGCCCGAGCTTCTCCTGGACGCGCCCTAACTCAAGCGTGGCCAGAGGATCGCTGGCGAAGGCTTCCCCGTGGGACAGGGAGAGGAAGAACCTTGCCGCCCTCTCCAGTTGTCCAGCCTCGAGCGCCCGCTTCGCCTACCACCAACGCACGACCCTGTTCACCGAACTCGGTGTGAAGCCTCCAGCCGTCTTCAGGCGGGCACTGTCGAGTAGCTCGGAAGCCTCCGGCGCTCTCCCCTCTC
>JBDHGR010000712.1:0-2161 GCA_039589815.1 Gemmatimonadota bacterium
CGTCGTGGAAGGGAACGAGGATGCGGAGGCCTATATGCGTGCGGTCTACGCACGAATCCGGCCGCTAGCCACCAGCCGCCTGGTTCTAAACAACGTTTACGAGCCGGATCTGGAGGAGGGGTTGTGGTGTGGTGATGAGATCACTGCCGCCATTTCAAGGGCAGGAAAGAAGCTGGATGACCTAAACCTCCTCCCAACACCCTTCCCCATGGAGAAGTATCTCACCAAAAGGGACCAACGCCACATCAAACTCTTGTACGGACTCGGGGGTTTGAGCTATGGCAACCTCTCAGCCCGATTGGACCAGGATCGGTTTTGGATGAGCGCCTCGGGCGTCGATAAATCGAACCTGAGGGAGATCGGTCAAGATATTCTGCTGGTAAAGGACTTCGACCCTGAGCGGAATGCAATGATCCTGAGCGTTCCCCCGAACGTGGAAACCCGCCGGGTTTCCGTGGACGCCATCGAGCATTGGATGGTGTACCGGGAGCACCCGGAAGTAGGTGCCATCCTCCACGTCCACGCGTGGATGGACGGCGTCCGTTCGACCGAGTTCAACTACCCCTGCGGTACATACGAGCTCGGCACTGCTGTGGCAGACATCGTACGGGAGTCGCCGATCCCGAGGGAGGCCGTGGTGGGGCTCAAGAACCACGGGCTCACCATCGTAGGCAAGTCCATGGACGACATCTTCCACCGAGTAGAGGGAAGGTTGTACCAGCCGGTGCCCATGTCCTGACGGTCAGACGCGGTGCCGTTTTGAGGGGGCATCGGCCCAGGGCGCGCCACGCCCCGAAGAGAACATCAGCCCAGGGCACGCTGCACCGCTTGGATCAACGCTGGATGCCTCGAGTAAGCCCACCGGGCTTCTTCCACATCCAGCCTTTCCCGGTTCGTGTGGGCGAAGCGTTCTTCTCCGGGTGCAAACCCGAAAGTGGGGATCCCAAATACCCCACAACTCCATCCTCCATCGGTGGCGAACGTCCACGGCCGAACCTCTGCGGCCTCTTCCTTGTCTCTTTTCCCGACGGCCTCGGCGGCAGCCAGGATCACCGGATCGTCAGACTCCATCAGGAAACCGGGAGTGTAGAGGTCCCGATCCTCCGCCCAGCCCGTATAGGCCTGTTGGTGTTCCCTGGCCATTCGGACCTCCAGGCCCATGCCATCCGGAACCTCCTCTACGATCCGGGAGAGGGTGCCCCGGACCTCGCCTAGGAGTTCCTCATTGGTGCTGCCAGGAAGAACTCGCCAGTCCGCTACGACCACGGCCTCGTCCGGGACCACGTTTCGGCTCTCGGGTAGGATGTCGATCCCCGTGGCCACCAGGGAAGCTGGACCCAGCACCGGATCGCGAAGCTGGCGTCCGGCCAGATCCTCGAGGGCCTTCAGGACCGCGGGAATCAGATCCAGCGCGTTTCTGGCCCTCTCCGGTGCGCTGGCATGACCGGCCAATCCACGGATGACCACCTCCACCTCCGCCCGGCCCCTGTGCCCCGTGGTTATATCACCCTTTGTGGCTTCCCCGATGATCACCGCTGCCGGCTCCACCCCTCTTTTTTCGAGGAGGTGCTCCATTCCCCACCCCCCCCGCTCCTCGAAAACCGTATGGGCCACGATGACGTCCCCGTGAACGCGCCCTTTGAGAGTTGCCGCGGCGTGGGTTTGAAGGGCCAAGGGTCCTTTGATGTCCATGGAACCTCGTCCGTGGAGGTGGCCATCGGAAAGGACCGCACCGAAGGGAGGATGTTCCCAAGCCGCGTGATCCCCCTCGGCCACCACGTCCATATGGCAGTTGAGCATCACCGGAGCCCCTCCCTCGGTCCCGCAAATCAAGCCGATGACATTTCCCAAATCATCCACCCGGGTATTGTCATATCCTAAGTCATTCATTTCCTGCAATATACGCTTCGCTACCTCACCTTCTTTCCCAGATAAGCCCGGGATCCGAATGAGGTCCTGGGCGAAGGCCAGGGCGTTCTCGAAGGTGGGCTCTTTGGGCACGTCAACCTCCAGGGTGATCAGCGGGGCACGACACTGGACGGGGGCAACCTAGGCCCTGGGGGTCGGATGGAAAACCGCGAAGAGCCCCATTTAGCAGAGCCCCACCTACCAGAGCCCTGCCCATAAAGCAGTTCTTCCCGGGGCGAGCGATACGCAACAA
>JBDHGR010000713.1:0-2144 GCA_039589815.1 Gemmatimonadota bacterium
GGATTTGCTCAGGCTCTTGAGCTTTTTCCCCTGAGCACCCAGAAATAAGGAGGCCCGAAAGAGAGATCCCAATCATGACCAATCTGTGAACATGGAGCCGGATAGCTGGGTTGGGTTGGTCTACGATGGGATGGTGGGAGGAGGTCTGGCAGGTTAGGCCTGTCCCGTTCTGTCTTTCGAACGCTGGCAAAAAGGGGGCCGGGGAGAGTCGCCTCCCCGGTCCCTTCATTTCGCCCTAGTATCAGCAGTGCGCTGGCCCTGGTCACCGGTCGAGCGACAGGTGTGACTACTTCTGCAACCCTTCCATCACCCAGATCTCGCCTTTTGCTTCCCCGGTCCAGAAGGCTATCCGAGACCCGTCGGGATGGAGTGTGAAGTTCCGCCACGGTCCTCCGAGCTCTCCTCCGGTGCCCAAATCAATCTCTCGGCGTTCCCCGGTTTCCACGTCGAAACTGAAGAAGAACTTCTCGCCGGAAGGTGAAGAGGCTCCCAGCAGGATGTGCCTCCCGTCTGGGCTCACTTCCACCGTGGGCACGCCGGGGAATTCCTTAGGTCCATCCCAATAGGTTCGGATTCCGGTGCCGTCTGAGTTCATGGTGACAAGCCGAAACCGATCCGGTTCGGAGAAACTGCCGGTCAGGACTACATAACGACCACCACCGGGGAAGTCGGTCACCAGTCCGATCTCACCGGCGAGGGTGCCGACAACCCTCTCTGTGCCCGTTTCGAGGTCAAGGACACGAATCTCTACCTGATTGTCCTTGGTTGGAGGGGTGTACAAGAGGGTCGCTCCGTCCCGTGAAAGACGGTGGTTCCCGGGCCCCAACCCGGCGTCGAAGAGGGTCTCCACCTCGCCCGTCTGTAGATCGAAACGGTGGAAGCCCATCGCTCCTTCATGGGTTCCGATCCCGGTGACAGTCCGCCCATCGGGATCCCATTGCAGATTCATCAAGCCTTCGATGGGAACCGATAGAGTGTGGGACTCTCCCGTTTCCAGAGACTCGATCACCAAAAGCGATCGGGTTGCGCCAGGTGGCCCCCGGTCCACAAAGGCCAATTGGCGACCATCCGGGGACCACGAGGGGTAGGTTCCCGCGCCATCCGTAATCTCCCGCACGGGGTTTGGCGAAGAAGTCAGTTCGCCCCGATCCAGATCGAGGGTCGCCGTGTACACCTGGGGAGCTTCGGTGGGAACCATGTAATACAGGCCTGCGGAGCCGAAGCCCATTCCGAGGATGCCCCAGACGTCGCCTTTGACCAGCTCGGGGCTTCCGACAGGTCGTCCATCCTGGACGGAATGCCTCCAGATGCCCTGGGAAAGGTTCCTCTCACTATGTGCCAATATCCCAGTGCCATCCGGCAACCAGTCCAGGAGGCGATCGTCACCGTTACCCGTGAGGAGTGGGCGGTCCACTGAACCATCGGCCGATAGAAGATGGATGTCGTAAAAAGGCGGGTCCCCGGTGAAGGTCTCGTATGCGATCCATTCTCCGTCGGGGGAGAAACGTGCCGTGGGATTGCCGGAATTCACCGCCGGGTCGAGCTCCTTTAGTACTTGCACCTCACCCCCGTCCACCGAGACGAGAGTGACCCGTCGCATGCCTTGCATCTGCACTGCGAATTGGGTTTCCGTAGCCTCCGGGGTCAGGACAGCCAGTACGAATCTTCCATTCGGGGACCAGTCCAAGGGCCAGGCATACGCGGATACGGTCGGAGGAATCAAGACTCGCTCGTTCTCCCCGTTCAGATCCTGAACTCGGAGCTCGAAGAGGGCCTCGGTGCCCTCCAGAGTAAACCAGGTATGGACCGCCTGGCTTCCATCTGGGGAGAAGAGGGCGTTCATGGAGAAGTTCGACGACTCCTGCCACGGCCCTTTGTCGGTTACACGGATCCATCGGTCTTCCTGGAGATCGAGGTAAGCCAGATCGCCCGTGAACCAGTCCACACCAGGGACATACCTCCCGTCTGGAGACGGTTTCGGAAACACGTGGCAACAGATGTTACCGATGTCCCCCTTCCAAACCCTTCTCGTCCTCAGGGCGTTGTCCTGGGCGGAGGTTGGGGAGACTGCGGCGGCCGACATAAGGACGAGCAGGAATACTCCTGTGATACTGGTCGGGGGCCTCAATGCCTCAGGGAGTGAT
>JBDHGR010000714.1:0-2132 GCA_039589815.1 Gemmatimonadota bacterium
TCCGGCAGGATCTCTGTGAAGACAAGCTTCATGGAGGCAGGGAGGTGAGGAGACACGGCATTCCCAGCCACGGTTGATTCTACTGCGTCTGCACCACCATCTCCCCCCCAGATGGATAGAGTACGTCCGAATTCAGCCGAGGTGTCCTGAACATTCGAGAGCATGGTGGCCCTCCCATACTCCCCTCGCCCCGTGTGAAAGTCGACAACAACGACACGGTCCGCACCTGAGAGGTACCCTTCCGCAATGGATCGAATTGTCTCGTTCGACCAGGTACGGGACCGACCGCCGTAGAAAAGACCCTTCGGGTAATCATACTGACCGCCACTCACCGCCTCGTCACCCCTCTGGAGGCCGTGCTTGACGAGGAAGCAGAAAATCCGAGTCCAGGACTTTGCCTCGGACCAAAATGAGACGGATGCTGGTGCGATAGCGTCCGCCAGTTCACCGTATTCCGGATTCTGTGGATGACCCTCGTCGTGATCCAGAAAGTTGCGGTTCAAGTCCACGTTGTCCTCATTCCAGCGCCTGATATGAGCAAATCCGTACGGATTCACGGCGTGGATCATGAGCAGGCTCACGTCCGATGGCAGGCGGGAAGCGATCCCCTCGCGAAGCAAGCCGGTTTGAATGCCTGACCCGGCGAAGCCCTCCACACCGTGCGTACCGGAGCTCAACACCAGAAAGGTGCTCGCCTGTTGCGAGCCAAACAACGCCACATCTGTGAAAAGGGGCTCACCATCGGGGCCAGCATGCGGGTTTTGCAGACTCTGTATGCTCCCACCCCCGTCATGGGCTGCGTCCAGGAACATTTCCCTTGCAGACTGGTAGCTGGATGAGAAATACTCTATGCCTTCCATAGGGTCCTCTCCGATCTCCGGATATGGGCTCCCCGGTAGGCCCCTCGAACCAAACCTGCCCAAGAACACGACGGCTGCGCCGACCAAAACGGTGGCCAAACCCATGGCCCCGAGGGTTATGATCTTCCGCTTCAAGGTTGTTTCTCTCTTTCCCGCGCGCTCTTAATCTTTTTTACTCCCCGGACCGGGGAAGGAAGGATGACCCCGGCGGGAAGCCCATAACCCATGCCCTTTTTTGCGACCATAGTCCAGGTCCGTGTTAGATCCTCTTGATCGTGGGGCGGTGGCTTTCCGACTTCCGCCACCGCCCCCTTCCGAAGGATCAGGCCCTCCCGACCCTGGGCTGTGACTAAAGCAATGCGCGTGCCGAATGGTATCCATGACGATAACCTATTTGTGGACAACAGCTTGCGGGGCGACCGCCGGATGCCGACACGGCAATTCCTGATCGTCAGATGGACAAATGGTGACGTACCCTATACATGAGATGTACACGTAAGAAACAAGTGTGATGTTGTTTTTCGAACCCCACGAGCGTGGGTTCTCGCAGGCGCCCGGGGGTTGGGGCCGGTCGACGCCCTCGAAGCGGCTCCGTGAAACAACGGGGTTGATCCCTCCGTAAGAAGCTGTTAGATACCGTGCCTGGGAGTCGCGTCCCGATGCAATCAGCCCGGCCTTCGTCGGGCTGGTGAGGCGTCGGCGGCGCGTTTTTTTTCGCCCTTGGGAGCTGATGGAACAAGAGGATGATCTGGAATGGGCACGAACCTTGTAGGTGAGAACGAGCAAGCCGAGGGCGGACAACGGCGCGAGATCCCCGGAGGGGGATCCTCATTCCCGGTGTGGCGCCCCACCCCGGGAGCCGACCGGGCCAAGGGTTCGCCAGAGATCGGGCCGATAGAGATTGAGCCGAGAGGTATGATGAAATATCGCAGACCGACTGACATCGTCGCTCAACCGGGTTTCCGGCCAGCGACGCGAAATGAACGCGCAGGAAAGGAGGGGGTCGTGCACTGAGTGCGGACCCCAAAGGGATTATCCCTCACGCCCCACCTGCGCAGACGGCAGGTGGGGCGTTCTTCGTTCCATGCGAGCCAGAGCTTTTTGACAACGATGCATGCGCGCCGGCGTTCCAAGCGCCCGGCGGTGTGAAGTGCTGCAGGAACGACGCGACTCCCTGGACGCACCGCACATCGTCGGTGCGCCTGGATGATTCAACAGGCAGGGGGGCTGTAGCTCAATCCGGTAGAGCACTGACCAGCCTCGCCAGACCTT
>JBDHGR010000715.1:0-2125 GCA_039589815.1 Gemmatimonadota bacterium
GAAACGGAGTCATCACCGATCCACTCGATGCGGTTCACCAGCTCCTCATCGGAACTGATGAAGAGGACCTGGGTGCTCAAGCCCTGAATCCGCCGGTAGTACACGCAGTCCTCGCAGGAGCCCTCACAGAACTCGTGGGCATGTCCAATGTCTGAGTCCAGCCCGGCCATGAGGAAACACCGGGTCGCCTTGACCCTGTAAACCACGCACTGGCGGCAGGCTTCCCTGATCTCGCCGTTGTCGGAAAGAAACTCCCAACAGGGGGCCTCCTCGGAATCCTCTTTTGTCCCGTCCTGGGACGTAATGGGCGAGTAGGCTATCGGAGGGGCCACCTCCTGAGTCTGCTGGCCGAATCCTGCCATGAAAGGTTCCAGATCGGGAAGAGCCACCCGATAGTGCCCGCCCGCCGTCCGGGTGGCCTCCAAGCGGCCCTTTTTTATCCATTTGAGAACGGTATCCGGAGTCACCGCACAGAGTGAGGCTGCCTGCCCTGTGGTTAAAAGTCCTGCCTTCTCAGCTGCCATGTTTCCGATGCCTCTCGCGCCAGTCGATATTGGGGCCTACCGGGCCCTCCGGCGAAGAACGACCCTGTTCCTGTCTCTGCTGCCAACTCCGTGCCAGACCATCGAGGTTTTTTGGGAATATTGAGTTCACCCCCACCCCACCATCGCGGAATTCTCGAAATATAACCGAAACACAGAGTCGGGAATGGATTTTGCTGCAGAAAACCCAATAATTGGCGGGGTTTTCCGGCTGAATTCTCGGGGAAAACGGCAAAATCTGGTTGCGAGACCCCCGTCACCAGAATACAGTGGAAAAGTTCTTCAAATGAATCCCTAAAAGCTGGGAGAACCCGCATGGAAACAGCCGTCGCCTCCGATCCCCAAATCACCATCGGAGACACCGTCGTTCGGCTAATTAGAGGGGATATCACAGAGCTCCAAGTTGACGCGTTCGTCTATTACGCCCAGTCCGACCTGGCGTTGGGCTCCGGGTTTGGTGGGATGATCGGTCTCCGGGGAGGCGCTTCAATCCAGAAGGAGCTGGACGAACTGGCGCCGGTGGCCCACCTGGAAGCGGTTGTGTCCGAGGCTGGGAAACTGACCGCCGAGCACATCATTCACGCGGTGGGTCCGAAATTTCGGGAAGACGACATTGAGGCAAAACTCTCCACGACCATGGAGAACTCTCTTCTCAGAGCCGATGAGATGGGGATCAAAACCTTGGCTTTCCCGGCCATGGGCGCTGGGTACTACGGGGTCCCTGCGGGCGTTTCAGCGACCGTCATGCTAGCGGCTCTCGGGGCCTACCTGAGTGACAAGACCGGGCTGGAGGAAGTGACGATCTGCGTTCTGGACAGCCCCCAATTCAAAGCCTTCGAAGCCGCCTTAGCCGCCGCGTCTACAACCGCGTCCAAGGCCGCGTCAGAAACCGCGTCCAAGGCCGCGTCAGAAACCGCGTCCAAGGCCGCGTCAGCGGCCCAAAGCTGACCGAGAGGGTCATACGATGCACGAACTCAGCGCTCGACTCGAATTCGCACATACGCTCCACTGGTACGCTTTGGCGTTCATGGGGCTGGTATATATTCTCCGCATCACCTGGTTCGTAAGACGGTTCAAGGCGGGGGGGGAACGTCAGGCCTCGACAGGGGTCCCTGGGCGCACCACCCCGTCCAAAGGGATCATGTACTCCTTGGGGAATGTGGCCATGCCGTGGGCCATGGAGAGCAGCCGGAAACGGCCGTTCTTTTACGTCCAGTTTGTTGCCTTCCATTTGGGGGTGACCTCGGCAATCCTGCTCCTCTTCATCATCCCTTTGGCACCCGGGCTTCTCGAGAACCAGATGATCGTCTGGGGCCTGCAGGCCCCCATCGGAGCGGCTTTCCTGGTGGGTCTGGGCCGGATTGTCCGGCGGTTCGGCGACAAGCATATGAGAGCTATCAGCTCCCCGGATGATTACTTCTCCCTGATCTTATTGACCGTCTGGTTCGCCTTTGCCTTCCTGGCTGCGCCGAATGAGACGGCCAACGGGGAGTGGCACCTTTTGGGCTACTCCTACCTGGCATCCTTTTTCCTGGTCTATGTCCCCTTTAGCAAGATCTCTCACTACCTCTACTACCCTTTCA
>JBDHGR010000716.1:0-2125 GCA_039589815.1 Gemmatimonadota bacterium
CCAGTTCGCAACCTTTGCCAGGTATCGGCGCGTCTGCGCCAGGTTTGTCACCTCCAAAGCAGGCGTAATCGTTAGGGTGGGCCCTTCGTCCCCCTGAGCTCCCTCTCTGCCCTCATAACCCGCCTGTCTCCAACCGATCAGGTCATCAAGGCGCCACTGCATTGGATCGGCAAGGTCCACAAACGAGCCCAATTCTGGGAGCAACACTTCGTGGACGAAGTTCCAGGATGCAACCTCGTTCTCTTGTACATCTTCAAGAGCCGGCGGCCACACTGCGAGAAGGACACGCAAAGAATCCGGCTGGACAAAATCCAACCTACCGGATGCTACGAGAGCTTCCAGGTTCCTCTGCCGAGGGTTCATTGTTGGTGTGAGGAGGAGGGCACCAACGTGAGCGGCCGACACATTCACGGGCCCATTCTCAGTCCGAATGCGGTTGAGAATGCTGTCGGCACCGTCAATCACTTGGCTGTTTCGATCCATGTACCGCTGGAGGTCCGAGACTACACCCTCGAACTCGACCGCCAAATCGCTCAGAATCAGGTGAACCGTATTCTCTTCCTGCCGAAGGTCCCACCCTGCATCGAGTCCAAAGGCTAGCAGAATGCTGCTTACGATGATGAGGATCTCCCGAAGCGCCTTGAACGCCGAGCCCATTCTTGTCGTCTTTGTCTCATTCATCGCAATTCACCATCGAAGATGGGTCAGCCAGGTCATGTCGGAATTTCAGGTTTCTTTCCGAAAGCAGATAGGCATGTTGCATAACTCCCCACCTACCCCTCTTGAGTGCCCGGTAGGGGGCGCTAGGGTGTGATGGGGCGTGAGGTGTGTGTTAAGGGCGATCTGGATTCTTTGCCCGGCTCCTCGCTTTTGCCCAACTCCGGTCTTGGGAAAGTGTCAAAAGGATAGGCCGGCAAGCTGTCTGATGCCAGGTGAAAAGTCCACCGGGTTAAGGAGAGGGTGGTCTTCCGCGGTATGGTGGATCAACGCAGGACCGGCCGAGAAGGGTATCGGCGGGACTCCTGATCCGGGCCAGGTCCCGATCCGCAACGTGGGTGTAGTCCTCGGTGGTGGTGGTCTTCTTGTGCCCCAGGAGCCGCTGGATGTAGCGCAGGTCGGTTCCCTCCTCCAGGAGATGGGTGGCGAAAGAGTGCCGCAGGGTGTGAGGGGTCACCCTCTTTCCGATTCCGGCATCCGGAGCACCGACTGCCACGGCGCGTTGGACGGTACGAACGTGCATGTGACGGTCCCTGCGGTCCCCGGGGAACAGCCAATGGTGCGGGCGTTCGTAGCGCCAATACCTTCGAAGCTCTTCCAGGGTCATGCCGCCAGCATCACCACCCTGTCCTTCCTCCCCTTTCCATCCCTTACGAAGATCAAACCCCTCTCCGAGTCGATGTCCTCGAGCCTCAAGCGCAGGGCCCCTTCTACTCGCAGGCCGGCCGAGTAGAGGACCAGCCACACGGCCCGGTGTTTAGGGGTTCGCATTGCAGAGAGAAGTCTCTTTACCTCCCCTCTGCTCAAAACCGTGGGGAGGTAGCGCCCTTTCCGGGGCCGGGGAATTCTGGCCACCGGGGATTCGCAACCTAGAACCCTGCAGTGAACGAACTTGATGGCGCTGAGAGCCTGGCTCACACAGCTGTAGGAGTAGTCCTGGTCCATCAGTCCCAGAAGCCATGGCCGGCATTCCTCTGAGGTGCACCTCACCTGGCTTTTTCTCCGATGCAGGTAGAACCGTCGGAGGTGGCCGAGGTATAGTCGCCGGGTCTTCGGGCTGAACCCTCTTAGCCGCATCTCCTCTTCCGTCCTATCGAGAAGACGCCTGAGCCAGTGCGGATAGGAACCGCCTCGCGCTAGTGAGCCGGAACTGGGGCTTTCCATCCTCCATCATGGCAAACGGGCAGGGGCCCAGCCATGGCCGAGTGAGCAGCCATGCGTGAGAGGCGGGCCCGGGTTTGGCCGCCTCCGTCGCCTCGAAGGCCCCGGTCACCGCGGAAAGGTGGAAGTGGAAGGCCGCCCTTATAGCCTTCTTTCCCTCAAGAACTCCCCGTAGTCCACGATCCAGATGGAAGAGCCCCTGGGGACCTCCCGGCCAAAGGCGACGTGGCGTCCGTCCGGGGAAACA
>JBDHGR010000717.1:0-2123 GCA_039589815.1 Gemmatimonadota bacterium
GGAGAACGACCACAGTCGGCCCCCACCGCGACGAAGTAGTGGTCCTGCTATCCAGAAGCGACGCCCGCACGCTTGCCAGCCAGGGCGAACAACGGTCGCTGGCGCTCGGCCTGCGGCTGGCGGCGTTCGACCTCATCCTGGACCAGACGGGGGAGGTTCCCGTGCTCCTCCTCGATGACGTATTCTCGGAGCTCGACCACGATCGCACCGCGGGGGTTGTGGCCCGGCTGCCACAAGCTCAGGTGTTCATCACGACGGCCCGTCCCGAGGATGTCCCGGTGGAGGGCCGTCGCTGGTCGGTAGGGGAGGGCACCGTCCAATGACCGACCCGCAGCCCATTGATGAGTTACTCGACGAGCTGCTTCAGGCGTGGGGCGTCGCTCGGCCGGTGGACGTCGCCCAGCTCGTCGAGAATTGGGCGGAGTTGGCGGGTGAGCCCTGGGGCGAGAGGTCGCGGCCGGTGCTCCTTAAGAACGGGGAGCTCGTCGTCGAAGTTGCAGACGGGACCGCCGCCACCCTGCTCAAATACCGTCAGTCGGATCTCGTGGAGCGGCTGGGCGCGAAGCTGGGTCGAGGTCTAGTGAACACGGTACGTGTGCGAATCACCCGTACCTCAGGGTAGTTGAACCCCCGCGAGTAGTGGTCTGGGCAAGGGTGACCAAGCCCGGGGAACCGCAGCGGAACCTCGCCCCGAACGCCGTCGGGGCCGGGGGTCAAAGTAGGGAAAAAATAGCCTCTGACCTGGGGATATGACCCTGCGGAAAGGCTCCAGGAGAACCTCGGTGGGGCTATAATCACACCCGTGTCAGTGCCCTGACGCATACTATCGTCGACCCGCCCACAGAGGAGCCCCGTGGCGAAAGCGAAGAGCGCCAACGCGTCATACAAAGCCAAGGACATCACCGTCCTCGAAGGCCTCGAGGCAGTCCGCAAACGGCCTGCGATGTACATCGGTTCCACTGGGCCCACCGGTCTCCACCACCTCGTCTGGGAGGTGGTGGACAACTCCATCGATGAGGCGATGGCCGGCTTTTGCACCAAGATCCTGGTGACACTGCGTGAAGATGGCGGAGTGCAAGTGGTCGACAACGGCCGAGGCATCCCTGTTGACAAGCACACCAAGACCAAGCTGCCCGCACTCACCACGGTGCTCACGACGCTTCATGCGGGCGGCAAGTTCGAAGCTGGTGCATACACCGTCTCCGGGGGTTTGCACGGAGTGGGAGTGTCGGTGGTGAACGCCCTCTCCGACCGCCTCGAGGCCAAGGTTGTACGCGACGGTTTCACTTGGACGCAGAATTTCGCACTCGGAGCCCCGACCGCGGCTCTCAAGAAGGGAAAGGCGGCCAAGCGGACCGGGACTGATATCACCTATTGGGCATCGCCGGACATGTTCGAGGAGATCGACTACGACTATCCGACGATCGCGGCCCGGCTGCAGCAGCTCGCCTTCCTCACCCAAGGGCTCGAGATCACCCTTCGCGACGAACGGCCGGGCCACGAACAGGAAGAGAAATTCCAGTACAAGGGGGGCCTGGCCGACTTCATCAAGCACCTCAACTCCTCTCGAGACCCACTCCACGGCCAGATCATCACCATCAGTGACGGCACGGATGATGCCGAGGTCGACATCGGCATGCAGTGGACCGGTGGCTACAACGAGACCATTCTCAGCTTCGCCAACAACATCAACACACACGAAGGCGGTACCCATGAGGAGGGCTTCCGCAAGGCGCTCACTCGGGCCCTCAACGACTTCGCCCGCAACCGCGGCATCCTGAAAGAGAAAGACGACAACCTCCAGGGCGAGGATGTGCGTGAGGGACTCACCGCGGTGGTGTCGGTGAAGGTCCGCCAGCCGCAGTTCGAAGGCCAGACCAAGACCAAGCTCGGTAACACCGAGATCAGATCATTCGTCGAGGTGACCCTCAACAAGCTGCTCCCGGAGTGGCTGGACAAGCACCCGGGCGATTCCCGCCGCATCGTGGAGAAGGCGGTGGCTGCGGCACGGGCTCGGATGGCGGCCCGTCAAGCCCGCGATCTCACTCGCCGCAAGAGCCTCCTGGAGTCGTCGGGGCTGCCCGGCAAGCTGTCCGACTGCTCTTCCCGGGACCCCGCCGAGA
>JBDHGR010000718.1:0-2121 GCA_039589815.1 Gemmatimonadota bacterium
CCACTTCCGGGGCGAGTTGTCGAAGACAGCCTCCCACTCCCGCCCCTCCAGGGCCGTGAGGTCGTCCTCACGGTCACCCACAAGGTGCTCGACCTGCTGGAAGTCCTTGATGTGGATGGTGGGTTGGGTCCGGCCCCGGGTGAAGATCGTGACCCGGTGACCTCGCTCCAAGGCGTGGTGGACCTGGTGGGGGCCAAGAAAGCTGGTGCCACCCAGGATCAGGATCCTCAAAGATCGGGGGGTGGGCTCGGGGCCCCTGTGGGTTCCGGCCTCAGCGGGATTGCTCAGGTCTTCGGCTGCCAAGGTCGAGGTTCTGCCTACGCCCAGGGCCACGGCGCCGCCAGCGGCCACAGAGCTTCTCAGGAAATCCCGTCGAGTCGTGGACATTGCTCCCTCCGGTTGGTTTGACGCGGAGGGCCTGGTCACGGGTAGAGGCGTAACCGGGCCCAGCCTACTCCGTCCCTCGTAAACCTTATCCGATCGTGAAGGCGGTCGGCACGGCCCTGCCAGAATTCCACCGAGCGGGGGTTCAAGCGGTACCCGCCCCAGAATGGAGGAAGTGGGATGGGACCCTTCTTGAACTCGGTCTGAAACTCCTTGACCCTCTTCTCCAGCTCCCGCCGGTCGCCCAAAGGCTCGCTCTGTTTTGATGCCCATGCTCCTATCTGGCTCCCCCTGGGACGGGAGTGGAAATAAGCCTCCGACTCCTCTTCGGTGATCCTCTGGACCGTCCCCTCCAGCCGTATCTGCCTCTGGAGGATCGCCCAGTGGAAGACCAGCGTGGCTTCCGGATTCGCCTCGAGCTCGGCTGCCTTCCGACTGTCGTAGTTCGTGAAGAACACAAAGCCGTCCTCCCCATACCCCTTGAGGAGGACCAGGCGGACGGATGGCTTTCCATCGGGCGTGGCCGTGCCAAGGGCCATGGACTCCGGGAGATAGACCCCCGAGCCTTCGGCCTCCTGGAACCAGGTGTGGAACAAAGCCAGGGGGTCATCCCCAGCGGCCTCTTCTGAGAGGCCTCCGAGAACGCCCTTTCCAGCGGTGAAGAAGGCTCTAACTGTCGACCAGAGGGCCATCCTTCAAGAACCTCCAGTGAGAGGAGAAAGCATGTCTCCTATCAAGTTCGGCAAGATCCAGCCTCCTTGGAACCCCGGCAAGGCGGGCCTGTCTTGCACCGTTGATGTTGCGCCAGACGACCAATCCACCGACGTTGATCCTCGTTTTCGACCTGACCGGGGGTTCGGACCTCATCGGCGGGTCCTGTCAGATACACTGGAGGCCATAATGAATCGATCCGTGATGAGCCGAACTCTGATCCTTCTTACGGCGGTTGTGCCCCTAATGGCATGCGGTTCCGGCGAAGGGAACGGCGGAGATCCTCTTTCAGAAGAGGACATCCTGGCCAGGGCCGAGGCCATCCATCACGCCGCTATCACGATGGACACGCACATCGACATCGGGGGCAACTACGGCACGCCCGAAGTGGATCCCTGTGCCGGTACACGGTCCAAGGTGGATATCCCTAAGATGATTGCCGGGGATATGGATGTGGCGTTCCTGGCGGTCTATGTGGGGCAGGGGCCGAGGACACCGGAGGGGCATGAAAGGGCGAAGGACGCGGCTCTGAACAAGTTCGCTGGCATCCACAGGGTCGCTGAGGAAATGTGCCCTGACAAGGTGGAGATTGCGTACACCCCGGATGATGTCGAGCGGATCCATGCCTCCGGTAAGAGAATGTTCGCCATCGGAATCGAGAATGCTTACCCGGTTGGACATGACCTCTCTCTGGTGGAGCAGTACTTCGATCTGGGGGCCAGGTACATCACTCTCACGCATAACGGCCACAACGACGTCGCAGACTCCACGAACCCTCGTGGAAACGAAGAGGAAGAAGAACACGGCGGCCTCTCGGACTTCGGTCGTGAAGTCCTAAAGGAGATGAACCGACTGGGAATCTTCATCGACGTCTCCCATGCATCTCGGAAGACCGTGATGCAAGCAATCGAGTTGTCCGCAGCACCCATCATGGCTTCCCATTCCGGGGTGAGTGGAATCGCGGATGTCTCCCGGAATCTGAATGACGAGCAGCTCCTGGCGCTGAGAGAAAACGGGGGCGTGATC
>JBDHGR010000719.1:0-2115 GCA_039589815.1 Gemmatimonadota bacterium
TAACAATCGAATGCCGGTGCGGAAACTACGGCCAGTGAGATGAACCGAGTAGGCCGGCGCTTGCGGGCGCCGGCCCTTCCTTATCCTCACCAAACGTACTGGATTCCGATTGTGACCAGACTCCTCGTCTTATGCGGCGCATCCCTCGGTGGCTGGTTCGGCTGGTGGCTCGGCTCGAAGGTGGGGTTCATGACGGCCTTTGTGTTGAGTGTCATCGGCGTGGCCGCCGGCGTTTATGCAGCGAGACGGATGACTCGGGAGTACTTCGACTGATCCGGGGGTACAGGGAGTGGTTCGGGTTACGGACTCTCTCTCTAATCCAGTCCATTAGGGTTGCGTGGTTTTGCCCATCCCGTATATCATTGCTAGACGTGTTTCCCTTTCAATGAATGAAGGCAAGGGAGGAGAAATTGGGCAACTGGGAAACCATAAAAGTCGAGCGTGAAGGCGGGCTGGTGCGGCTGGTGCTCAACCGGCCCGAAGTGAGAAACGCCTTTAATGAGGTTATGATCCGTGAAGCGACCGAGGTGCTGAATGAGATCGGCAAGGATGAGACCGCCCGCGTGTTGGTGGTAACCGGCGAGGGCAAAGCGTTCTGCGCCGGGGCTGATCTTCACTGGATGAAGAAGATGAAGGAGTTCAGCTACGGAGAGAACGTACAGGACTCGGTGGACCTGGCGGATCTCTTCTATCGTCTCTACACGTTGCCCATTCCCACCATCGCCCGCGTGAACGGGGCCACCATCGGGGGCGGGAACGGCTTCGTCGGCTCCTGTGACATGGCGATCGCCTCAACCGAGGCGACCTTCGGTCTGAGTGAGGTCAAGATCGGACTCATCCCTGCCTGTATCGGTCCCTATGTGCTCAAGAAGGTGGGGGAGAGCGGGGTGCGGGCGCTCTTCTTGACCGGGGAACGATTCGACGGCATGCGGGCCAAGGAGCTGGGGCTGGTGAACGACGCCGTTCCTCCGGGTGAGCTTGACGAGCGGGTGGAAGCGCTCACGCGCACACTTCTCTCCTCAGGGAAAGCAGCTCTTAAGGCCTGTAAGGAGCTGATCGAAGAGCTGGGACACATCACTCTGGAAGAGGCCAAGCAATACACCGCCGAGTCGCTGGCGCGTCTTCGGGTGGGGGATGAGGCCCAGGAGGGTATGACCGCCTTCTTCGAGAAGCGGAAGCCTAAGTGGGCGGGCTGAGTTCTGTTTTTGTATGCCGCGCGTGCCTCCCCAAAGCGCGTACTATGCGGAGATTCTGCTCCCCCCCGAAGAATACAATCTCTCGATTCCTGAATGGCTCTTTTGTCCAGGGTCAATCTCCTTCCCTTTTGACTTCCCCCTCCCGCCAGAGGCCGGTCCGCAGGGAGCTTCATGACCAGGGAGGCGGAAGGAACCGCTGACCATTCATGGCACCGGCGCACAGTATTCCCTGACATTGTATGCTCGAGTGTGCAACCATCAGCCAGGTAGGAAATCCCCCCCGGAGAAACATAGCTCCCGCGGGCATTCTTCTGGTGGGGCATATCGGGGGCGCTGTTAACCACCAACCCGAGGCCCAGATCAGAGATCCTCCGATGGCTTAGGCCCAATCCAGATGATTAATGCCACCTAACAGACATCCCATTGCAGTATAAAACTTACCGTCAGGTAATACGCAGCGTCTGTCTTCAGAACGGAAGGGGGGAATCATGAAACGAACGATCTGGAGATACCTGGTCGCGGTCTCGCTCACGGCAATCATCTCCTGGCCCGCCTTTGCGGAACTCCCACCGGCGCGTGAGTTTTGTCCCCAGAGAACACAGAATCCGATGCTCGACACGTCGCTTCCCCTGATCACGGTGCATGCCGGTGACACCACGTGGATAAACGTTCACGCCCAGAACTGGTGTCCGGGAAGTCCCATGCGAGGAGGTGAGGCCACGGGCGGCCCGAACGGGCTCGAGACCTGGTGTTTCGAGAGGGGGAGGGACGATACCACCAGCACCGGTCCGTGGATGACACCACCGTTCTCGGAGGTATATACCTTCACCGCTTACGACCGACGGATTCTTCGCGACGATAGGGACGAGGTTCAGTGGCGCGCCAGCACACACTACCCCATCACGGACGAGAACCGATG
>JBDHGR010000720.1:0-2098 GCA_039589815.1 Gemmatimonadota bacterium
ACTCGCGCCCTGAGAATACTCGGCCGTATGTCTCCCGATACTTCACCTACGAGGAAGCCCACGGACCCAAACGCCAGAACATCCACCATTTCGGGGCGGGCCAGTTCGGCGAGGAGCACGGGGCTGTCCGTTTGTACCGGACCGCCCTGGAAGAGTGGCTCCTCGGGCGGGACCAGGTCTTTCAGGGGCGGAATAGCTTCCTCGACCGTGAGGTTCAATGCGCGGTTCAAGACGACGCCCAACGCCCCGTCGGCGTTGTGCTCCCCAACCAGCACCACCGTGTGGCGGAAGTTCGGATCGTACAGGCCACCGCTCGAGATTAGCAGGTAGCCACGCAGGCTCTCCATTCCTTCACCTCGTTTCGACGGTCAAGGGCCCTTCAACCTTCTCCGGGAAACCTAGACCTGCCCGGAACACGGCGCCACGACCGCAGACTGCCTGGCAACGTCCCGGGCTTTCCTCTCGCACCGCCATTGTAGGGCAAGCGCCGCACAATAGGTTTCGCGGTTCCTCTCTCGCAAACTGACCCGTCCCGATCCGACCCAGGTCTTGGAACAAGGCCCAACCGGGGTCTCCTCCCTCATCACCGACTCAAATACCCATTCGAGCCGGCTAGAGGTAGTCAGGGTATGCCAGGTTGAACCCCTGACCCTAAGGGTTCTTGATCCCTGATGTCAGTGAGACACGCTGAGCCCCAGCCTCTTTCAGCTGGTCCAAGACGTCGATCATCCGTCCGTAGGGCGCGTCGGGGGCTGTTCTAACAGCCGCGATGAGGTTCGGGTTTCTGGCTGTTTCACCTCTCCAGAGCGCAGCTACCTCTTGGGCTCGGATATGCTGCGTCTGCTCGCTCTCCCCCCATCTGATGCCCACCTTACCGGATGGTTCCACTAGCAGATGAAGGACATTGGTGGCGGTAACCGGCGTCTCCCCTTTGGGAAGAACCAGGGACAATCCCTTGTCCTTCGGGAAGACGGTCGTGACGAGAAAGAAGATGAGAAGAAGGAAGGCAATGTCGGCCATTGACGATGTGGGTATCCTGTCCGCTACCCTGGGGTGACGTTGGAGCAGTGCCATTTTTCCTCCTCGGTAGAACATCCAGAGATCCCTACCCGTATTTCGGCGGAATGACAACGATACCTTCCAGGTTCCTCCCGAGTATTCAGAGCAAACTCTAACATGCTTTTGCTGCTGCCGTATCATACACCGCGGCATCTTCTTTCGGTTCGCGGCGCCTGCAGCTGACCTGGTCCGCGGCAGAGCCGGAGGCCGGTAGAGGATGCGATAATCGATCCCGGGCGGACGGTGCAGATCGGGTCTCGCGGAGCCGAGAATTCGACCCAGGGATGGGATTTTTTGGAATCGATCCAGCCTTCGCCCCGGGAACGGGCACACCCGAGGTGGAAGGTTTCACACTGGACGAACAACGTTCACCAAGGCTACGGACTGTATCCACGTGCAGAGATCAGCCCCCGCCTCCGAGCAGCTCCTGCGCTTCGCCTTCGCTAAGCCCAACCTGGGCCACGTCCTCACCGGCCTCGAGCAGTTCTCGGTCCTCTGCCCTTCTGGCCAGGGCCAGCGCACCAGCAGCGGAGCTGGCGCCGGCCGCTGCGAATATCGGGCCCAAAAACACGACATTTTCTAGGAACGTAATGTCTTCTGCAACGGCCACGGCCGAGACAAAGATCACGGACAGCAGGAGACCCCCGGCGGCACCCCATCCTGCAAAGCGGGGAAGAGACATCTGGTCGAACCTCCGACGGCCCCCAACGATCCCGAGGACTCCGGAGAACGTAACGCCGGCAAAAAAGCCGAGGACACCAAACCCGACGGGAAACGGGACGTCGGCAGTGGCACCGAAAGCGAGCCCTACGACAAGAAGGACCATGCCCGCGCCGAACCAAGCCAATGCCCAGGCCAGGCCCATCCCGATTGCGCCTCTTACGCGTCTCAGCCACTTCTTCATCGCTACACTCCCTTACGAATGGCGTTGCGCCGGGGGCCTTGAAGAAGGCTGCTCACTCTTCCTTCCCCGACGCCAGGCGATCCAAACCTTCCAAACCGTCCAGTTGCTCCTGACTCCTACCGGGAGATAGGGCAT
>JBDHGR010000721.1:0-2095 GCA_039589815.1 Gemmatimonadota bacterium
GAGGTCCTCGACCGGTGAAAGGAGGAGAGAAGCGGGTGTGCCACATTCCATCCACCGATCCGCAAAGAACAGCCGCCCTCAGGGCACCCGCCCCGGTGGCCACGCCGGGCTCATCAAGGACCTCCACAGGAATCACAGAACCTTCTCGGGTGAGTCTCCCGTACTTCGCCTGTTGTTCCGGGATGACAATGGGGGTGCCTAGTCGGGGGGTGAAGAACTGTAGAAGGAAGGCATCGGGGCCTGCCGAAAGGAAGCTGGCGTGCAGCCCAGAATAACCAGTCTCTCCATCCAGCGTGTGGGTGAGAACCACCCGACCTTCCGGTGAGAAGAACTTGATCTGCCGCCGTCCCCCCCAAGCATTCATGGCCAGGAGGGTGTCGCCAAGCCAACCCAGAGTGGGGACCATGTGTGAGAACTCGCC
This sequence comes from Gemmatimonadota bacterium, assembly GCA_039589815.1. Lineage (GTDB taxonomy): Bacteria > Gemmatimonadota > Gemmatimonadetes > Longimicrobiales > Gaopeijiaceae > JABDNZ01. The sequence goes on from JBDHGR010000721.1 coordinate 422, forward strand.
TGGGCCTCCACCCCTGCCCCCAATGGTTCGGCCTCTGTTGCCCTCAGCATCAAATTCGAGAATCTCCTGCGCCATCTCATGGACATCCGCGACGAAGATCCGCCCTGCCCCATCAGCGATCACGGCGCCGATCCGACCGAACTCGACTTCATACCCACTCACCTCCGCCTGCAACGCCAACTCAAGGTGCGGATCTGAGGCCTGGCCGACGAGGCTTTCCGGGAAACAGAAAAGGAGGGAAAGAGCGCAGATCCATGCCGGGGTCGATGTGAATCCCGGCTTAAGGCGGGTTTGAAGTCGTTGGTCCGGAACCAGGGGTGTCTCATGGGCCGAGCTCATGGTTTGATTCTGCCCCTTCCTCCAAAACGCTTGCACCTGAGCCGTGGTCTTCTTGATGCCGGATCACGCCTCGCGGGGTGCCGGAAGGGCCGAAGGCCAGGACCCGAGCCAACCTTATGACTCCCCTTCAACTACTTCCGTCAACACCGAAGGGCCGCGAACGAAGTGATCGCCAGGCCGGCCCGCTGATACATGACGTGCCCGGTTGCCTCCCAACGAATTCGTTCCTAGGTGGCGTGCCCTGACCTTGATGGCAGTTGGTCCGGCGGGTCCGGTTGGTAGCGATCAGACCGCTTCTCCTCGGGGGTGGGGCTCAGCCAAGGGAAAAACATTCCCACTGCCATTGCGATGCCCACAAGAAACGACACGAGCGCGGGCTGAACCGGGAGGCTGATCAGGACCCCTGCGCCAAGCATGGCAATCGGCGTAAGAAGCCCGGCGATGAAGCTTTTTCTGCCGGTGACCTCTGAGTCAGGGTAGAGCCAGCGGTGGAGCCCAACGAGCCCGAGCCCGAAACCGATGACAAGGGGGCCCACTTCATGGAGGAGCAGGAGTTCAAGTAGGAGGGGTCCGTCGAGCCCCACGGGGGGGATGATTACCGACAGCAAACCCATCCCGATCACGGAGCCTGGGAGGAATCGACCAAGAGTGCCCTTCGCGACCTCGCGGAGGGATATGCCCCGCTCATATGGAGCGAGGTCCGTCGTTTTCCCATCTGTTGTCTGAAGTTCCATACTCTCCCCTGAACTTTCCCGGCCACCTGGTTTCGCCCCTCGAGGGTTGTACTTGGATCCACGCCACATCAGTTCCAGGCCAGCTCCTGTGTCGACCACGATCTCGCCTCGTAGTAGGGGTCATCCCCGGCCGCGGAGGCACGCTGCAGGCCCGCTATTCCGTGTCATGAGGCCACTTCAGCTCATGCCATCTTCCTTCCGATCAGAAAGGGATTCTGCCCAATCGGGGACTCCACGAGCATGGGCTCGGTCGTAGAAACGATCCGGTAGTGTCGGGTTGGTAGCGGCAGCCTTATCCGCTTGCTCGACGATCCTCTCGAATTCTTCGATGACCTCGGTGCGTGTCACCATTTCCACGGCCCGAAGTCTAAGAATGTCAAGTCGGTGGTGGAGCTGCTCGAAGGTTGCGGCCGCCGCTCTAAGCTTCTCGGATTTCTCTGCAAACTTCAGAAACGTTTGAAGGGAGGAGAAGACGGCAGCAAGAACGGCTAGAGCACCAATGAGTGGGCCCTGAATCGGATTTCCGCTGAAGATGTCACCGAAAGCCGTCGTTCCAGCGGATGCGCCAAAAATGATTGCAACGACGCCGAGGAGGACGGAA
>JBDHGR010000722.1:0-2094 GCA_039589815.1 Gemmatimonadota bacterium
GGGTGGACTCCGCCGCCCCCTCCGGCCGAAGGGGGGGTTTTTCGGAAGTACGCTCAAGCCGTTTCGTCGGCTTCGCTGGGTGCGGTGACCGTCTGATGGGATTCTCCGACCTCGTCGATAAGCCCGCCAAATGATGAGGGCGGCCCGAGCGGAAATCCCAGCTGCCGAAGCGAACTCAAGGGAGGGGATGAGCCGAGAATACCTGCGTCGCATCCTCACCAGCAGGGTGTACGAGGTCGCACGGGTGACCTCATTGGAGCTGGCGAAGTCCCTGAGCCGGCGGTTGGCCCGGGATGTTTGGGTCAAGCGGGAGGATCTCCAACCGGTCTTCTCCTTCAAGCTCCGTGGAGCCTACAACAAGATGGCCCTTCTCGGTCCGGAGGACCGGGCCCGGGGGGTCCTTGCCGTATCCGCTGGGAACCATGCCCAAGGGGTGGCTTTCGCGGCAACGCGGCTGGAGATAGACGCCCTGATCGTCATGCCCCGGACTACTCCCGACATCAAGGTAGAGGCGGTGCGGGAGCATGGGACGGAGGTGGTGCTTCACGGTGACACCTTTGACGAGACCAGTGCCTTCGGCCTGGCATTGGCAGAAGAATCGGGGCGTATGGTCATCCACCCTTACGACGATCCCGACGTCATAGCAGGGCAGGGCACCATCGGTCTGGAGCTTCTGCAGCAATGTCCGGAAGATGCAACGGCTCTTTTTGTTCCGGTGGGGGGAGGGGGGCTCATCGCCGGCGTTTCAGTCTACCTGAAGAGCCTCCGGCCCGACCTTCGCATCGTGGGCGTCGAGGCAGAGGACTCGGCGTGCCTAACGGCGGCTCTGGAGGCCCGGGAACGCGTGACGTTGCCTCATGTGGGCCTGTTCGCCGATGGGGTGGCCGTGGCTCGGGTCGGGAAGGAGCCCTTCCGGCTGGCCCGGGAATTCGTGGACCATGTGATCCAGGTTTCGACGGACGAGATCTGCGCGGCGACAAAGGACCTCTTTCAGGACTTCCGGACTGTGGCGGAACCCGCCGGAGCCCTCGCCTTGGCGGGGCTCAAGCGTTTCGTCGATTCAGAGCCTGCCGGAACCCGCCCTCTGGCCGCCATCCTCAGCGGGGCAAACGTAAATTTCCACCGTTTGCGTCATATCTCCGAACGGTGCGAACTCAGCGAAGCCGGGGAGACCATCTGGGCCGTCACCATTCCGGAGCGACCCGGGAGTTTTGCAACCTTCTGTCGCACGCTGGAGGACGTGGAGATCACCGAGTTCAACTACCGTTATTCGGACCCGGACCATGCACGGATCTTCGTGGGCCTTCGCGTGCGCGCTCCGAAAGAGAAGACTTCGATGGCGAAGCGGCTCGGGCGCCAGGGATTCCCCCTCATGGATCTCTCCGAAAACGAGCTGGCCAAGCTCCACCTTCGCCACCTGGTGGGCGGCCCCGCCCGCTTTGCCGGAGAACGCCTTTTCCGGTTCGAGTTTCCGGAGCGGCCCGGAGCATTGCGAGAAGTCCTGGACCGCCTGAGGGGACGGTGGAACATCTCGCTCTTTCATTACCGTAACCACGGAGCTGCTATCGGCCGTGTCCTGGCCGGTTTCCAGGTGGGCTCGGAAGAAGGAACGGAGTTCGACGGGTTCCTGGAGTCCCTTGGCCTGCACTACCAGGAGGAAACCTCGAATCCTGCGGCCAAGATGTTCCTCTCCCCCTTTACCGTATCGCCCTGAGTCTCTTCAACTCGGCATCCCGTTCGAGGAAGCTCTTTCCTGATGTGATCCAGGGTTCCGCCGGTTCCCCCTTCAGGTAATGGCCAAACCAGGCCAGAATGCGTTGCTGGTAGTCCTTCTGGTTCTCCTCCTGGCGCAGGCCGTGGTCTTCTCCCATGTAGGTGAGCATCACGACATTCTTCTTGGCCCGCCGGGCGATGTTGTAGAGCTCGATGCTCTGGTACCAGGCAACGATGCCGTCCTGATCACCTGCCTCCAAGAGGAGAGGCACGGTCATCTCGTGGGCGCCGTAGACCGCGGAGTTGTCGATATAGGCCTGCAGGTCTTCATAGAGGGCGACTTCCATCCGCTCCTGACCCGTCTCGATGTGGTCCGTCTCC
>JBDHGR010000723.1:0-2094 GCA_039589815.1 Gemmatimonadota bacterium
CTTTCAAAGAGTCCATGAATACGAACGCCACTTTGCGGCGGTCGGGGGATAGCTCGAAGGGCCTCCTCATGAGGAGGGAATCTCGGTACAGTTCCTCCTCCTTCCCCGAAGCGAGGTCACGGCGCATCAGGCGTCCTTGCCTATCAGTGTCGCTCAGCGTCGAGTAGATGAGCGCCTTCCCGTCGGGAGACCAATCTGCCCAGGTCCACCCTCCCCACCAATGGTCCGTGTTGGGAGCGGGTAGCAGTGGTGTGCCCTCCCCGCTGGACACGTCCACCTTCCACCAGTGGAGATGATCCCTCCCATCATCACCGGCAAGAAGAACGGATTTCCCGTCGGGAGACCACCCGAACATGCGACGGGCCCGCAACCAACTCGCCACCTCTCGCTGTTCTCCCGTTTCCAGATCCCGGATGTTGATCCGGCCCCACTTTCCTTCCGTGAGAGACGATTCGGTGACGAAGGCCAGGCGCAGGCCGTCAGGTGACCAGCGCGCTCCTCGGTTCGAGCCGAGGACCGGTCTCGCGGCATCCACATCGACCATGCCCGATGTCGCATCGATGGGCGCTATACTCGTGTTGAACCAGCGCGTGAACACGCTGTAGACGAAAGACCCATCCCGGCTGAACCCCGCCGGGTCCACCTCACCCATGTCCCGCCAGATCTTCCGGGGTCGCCCCTCGATGGCCCCATTCCTGATGGAAGCAGCCCAAAGGTCCCACGTGCCGTCACGATCACTCAGAAACAACGCGAAGTTGCTCCCGGGGACCCATCCGAGGATACGGTCGTCCGCAGGGTGTTCAATGAGCGGTGATGGGTCGCCTCCGTGGAGGGGCAAGAGCCAGATGTCTCGGTTCCCCTCATCCTCTTCCTCAGGACGGCCATAGACGAGGTGCTGGTCATCGGGAGAAATCCACGCTCGGAAGCCATGGGGTGTGCCCGGCATTTCGTGGACGACTCGAGTGGTTCCATCAGCTGCAGAGACCAGGATGACCTTGTGAATCCCATCTGGGTTGGATTCCGTCCAACAATCCCAACGACCGGCGATCTGCTGGCCATCGGACGTCCAACCATAGGGTTGTATCCAGCAACCGGGTTCTCTCAGAAGCACTCGGAGTTTATGGCCGTCCAACCCCACGACGCGTAAGGCGCCTGCCTCGCCGCGCTCGGAATATCCATGCGCGATCCACTTTCCGTCGGGAGAGACTCTCGCACCGTACCCGCCACCCTGGTCGACATGAGTGATCTGCCGGGTGTCGCCGGTGGATATTTCCCTGAGTGCCAGGGTTCCCATGGATGCATTGACAACGATGTGTTTGCCATCTGGCGTAAGGTCCTGAGCATTGGCATCGAGTCCGGCCCAGATCTGCTGGGTGCCGAGGGGCCGCCGATCTGGCTCTTCCCCAGGCCCCTCCATTCCCGCCAACCGCTCCTGCGCTAGCGCCACCTGCTCGGTCTGGTCGCCGAAATCCTGGATTATCCGGGCATAGGCGTCCTGGGCACCCTGTCGCCCCAGCTTCTCGTAACTCTCCGCCATTCGGATGAGGGCCCGTGCCCCCAGCGCTCTGTCCCCTGAATCCACCACTTGGTGGTAAAGGCGGATAGCGCCCTCCAGGTCTCCACCCACTCGCTCCATGCGAAGAGCTTGTTGATAGAGGTCCTGGGCCCGCTCCTGGGCCATGACTCCCTGAGGAATGGTGAGTAGTGCCACAAAGAGGACGATTAGAGGCTGCCAGGCCTTCCGAAGGATCCGTGGGGTTTTCATGTTGCCACCTCCGGTTGGTGTGCCGATCCTGGTAGCAACATGCACCGTCGCTCCGGAGAGCGTGTCACGACCATGAACACCGGATGCAAAGATTTGGTCATGAGTCTTGAGAGGTTTTGTTGACATCGTCAGCGAGCTCGCCCCTGTCCCTGTCCCCGGACTCAGGGTTACCCACGAACTTGTAACCCACGCCGTGCACGGTCAGGAGGTGACTGGGATTAGCCGGATCCTCCTCCAGCTTGGATCGAAGGGACGCCATGTGGTTATCCACGGTCCGGGTGGTGGGGAACCGGTCATAGCCCCAGACCTCGTGGAGAAGATCGGTTCGC
>JBDHGR010000724.1:0-2082 GCA_039589815.1 Gemmatimonadota bacterium
GGCGAAGGAGGGGCGCCGAAATCTCTGGACGTGAAGGTGAAGACGCGCGGGGATTTCCGGTTACAGAGGCGGAACTGTCCGTTCCCTCCCCTGCGGCTCAACCTGCCGGAGGCCAGCCCCGCCGGGACGATCTTCGACGGGCAAGACCAGTTGAAGCTCGTCACCCACTGCCGGGATCGGGACGACTTCGAGCAGAATATGCTCGAGGAATATTTGGCGTACCGCATCTTCAACCTCATGACGGACCGAAGTTTCCAAGTCCGCCTGGCTCGGATCACATACGTCGATGTGAATGGAAAAGGCGATCCCGTGACCCGACTGGCTTTCCTGATCGAGGACGAAGATGACCTCGCTGCTCGGCTGGACGGAACGATGCTGAACGTGGAGGCGGTCTTTTCTTCCGACTACGAGCCGATGGCGGCAGGCCTCTTGTATGTCTTTCAGTACCTCATCGGAAACGAAGACTGGTCCGTGACCCACTTCCACAACGTGAAGTTGCTGAGAGTAGGAATGGATCACTTCCCTGTCCCATACGACTTCGATTGGTCTGGCCTGGTGAACGCTCCCTACGCCTATCCTCATGACGCGTACGCCGACAAGATCCGAAACATTAGGGACCGCCTTTACTGCGGCTCCTGCTCCGACCGGATCAACTACGCGACGCTCTTCCGGGAGTTCAATGAGAAGAGGGCGGCGATCGAGGAGTTGATCGCGGCAGAGACGCTCCTGACGGAGAGGAATCGCGAGGAAGCCCAGGAGTACGTCGACGACTTTTTCGAGGTCATCAACGATACTCGAAGGGCGGAGCGAGTTATTGTGCGGGCGTGCGTGGGGGGGTGAAGAAGGGCTGCGGACTGACGTTGGTGCATGGCTCCCGGTGGAGTGGCATCTTGACGATGCCGCGACCTGAACCTGGAGCCACCGGCGATGAGGTATCCCAAGCGCAGCCATTACAAGCGATGCCTGGCGAGCTCCGGGCAGGGGTGCCCAACCGTCTTCGAGTCGGTTGCCCGGCCAGAGGGAGAGGAACCGGAACATCCGGTCCATGCGAAAGCTCGGGCGGCGGGAGTGGTACACCCTCTCAGGCTACAGAAGGCGGAGCCTGGTAGAGAGCACCGTGTTTCGATACAAGAGCATCCTGGGTCAGCGCATGAGGAGCCGATCCCTGGGGAGCCAACGGGTCGAGGTCCACCTCGCGTGCAAGATCCTCAACACGATGACCAGCCTGGGGAGGCCGGAGAACGACCGTGTGACGTAACCTCCGCAGGGGGAAAGGGTGAATCTGTGCTCGGCTCCGAGCCATGCACCAACGCCAGAAAGAGCCCGCCCCAGACTTGGTCCGGGACGGGCTCTCGTTTACAAGCAGCGAAAGCCTGTTCCCTATCGGAACAGGCTTTCGCTCTAGATGAAGCTGGCGGCGACGTACTCTCCCACCGGATAGACCAGCAGTACCATTCGCGCGGTGGGGCTTAACGGCCGTGTTCGGGATGGGAACGGGTGTGACCCCCACGCTATAGCCACCAGCAACTTCGTGACGCTGAAACGGGTGCATCTCTTCGTTGCGGTCCGGGCGGCTCCCTGCGAAGTAGGATTTCCCTACGCCTCAGTCGCCGTCCCCGCTGACGCTCGAACCGCGCCTCGACCTGCGCCCGTTTGAGCGTCCCGGCCAGGCACCGCAACCGTCCAGCTGTCGCTTGCTGCCTGCACGCTGAGCAGCCGATCGTCCTTCTGGCGGCCACTCAGAGCAGCAAAGAACAAGGATAGAGGAGAGAGAGTGCTTTAGGTTGTTGGAAGTTGGAGCCACACGTATGGGGGTGTGGGGTGCTGTGTGTGCTGGGGTGAGTCAAGCCACTCGGGCGATTAGTACGGCTCGGCTACATGTGTTGCCACACTTCCACCTGCCGCCTATCAACGTGCTCGTCTCGCACGGCCCTTCTGAGATCTAAAAGATCTGGGAGTACTCATCTCAGGGGGGGCTTCCCACTTAGATGCTTTCAGCGGTTATCCCTTCCTGACGTCGCTACCCGGCGCTGCCCCTGGCGGAACAACCGGTACACAAGAGGTCAGTCCATTCCGGTCCTC
>JBDHGR010000725.1:0-2081 GCA_039589815.1 Gemmatimonadota bacterium
TGACGAAACGTAAAAGCCAACGGGTTTCAAGGAGAGACAGGTAGTCAGGGAAGACGTTTAAGACGAGGAACGGAAGGACGCCGAGAGGGATCATCCACCAGGAGGACCAGGTCATTCCGTATTCTGCCAGAATCCAGGTTCCGAAGAAGGGAGAGAGGATTGTTCCGGCGCTGATCGCTGCGGTGACGGAGGCCAACGAGGATCGTCGGAAGCATTTCAGGGAAAGATGCCTCTCCCCAAACACCCTGTCGAAGAGGGAAGTGAACTGTTCAGGAAAGGCCGCGACACTCCCCCGGAAATCTCGGCTCTGAATCCAGTCAGCCACTTTCTTCCGATTTTCCTGGCTTAGCCCTCTTTCCGCTTTATCGAATAGGAACCACAGTGTTCCTGTGACTGCAGCCCAGGTGAACACGAAGAACTCTAAAGCCCCACCTGAGGTAAGCCCTCCGATTACCCATTCGAGAACCCCCGCAACGGCAACCGAACCTGCGGCGATACGAGGCCAAAACCGAGTGATGGCCCTGTAGATGCCGCTTGACTTCGAGGTCGTTTCTGCGGGAACGGCTCCTGGGGTGGATTCGTCTTCAGCCATTTTTCCTCCGAGAAGGATGCGGCTACCCTGCCTGCTCTCTGAGGTTCCTCCTTCCACGAAGCCTGTCCCAATTCGCCATGTACTCGCCCCCAACTCGGTGCCATCGTGGAGCACATTTCTACCAGGAGGAGAGGATGAGGAACCCGACGGACCCAGAATCCGCATGACTGGACTTCCAGCGTCACACGGCCCCTGCTGTCTACCTGGTTCAGATCAGTCAGGACGACTGAGACGTACCCGATCAGGTTCGTGTGCTCTGCCAAGCTGTCCACATGGTCCACGAACGGGCCAGGGAGCTTTGAACTAACGGATGTTGAGAGCACGCCCCTCGTGGGTACCCTGAAGTCACCCATGACGGAAGGATCCCCACAAGGAGCGGCTCTCATGAAAAGGACATCCAAGTATGTGGCTCTCGACGTTCACCAAGCAATGACGGTGGCGTCGGTTCGGGAAGAAAGCGGCCGAGTCATCACCCGGAGTATCTTCCCCACTGAAGAGCAGGCGCTGGTCGACTTCTTCCGAGGGATGCGTGGAACGATCCATGTGACCTTCGAGGAAGGGACCCAGGCCCAGTGGCTCCACGATCTCCTGGTGGGCCGGGTGGACAGGGTTCTGGTCTGCGATCGCCGGGGAGAGAAACGCCAGAGGCGCAAGGATGACCAGGCCGATGCCGACCGCCTGTCGGAGTTGCTGCGCCGGGGTGCTCTGCGAGCGGTCTATCACGGCAGCTCTCATCGCTCCACGCTGAGAGAACTGACCCGCACCTACCAGAATGTGGTAGAGGACGCCACCCGGGTGATGCTCCGGCTCAAGGCGCTTTTTCGAGCCCGAGGCATCAAGGCACCAGGCAAGCGCGTTTATCATCCCAAGAACCGCGAGGAGTGGCTGGCCAAGCTCGTCGATGACGGGGCTCGCTTCCGGGCCCAGGCCCTCTATGCCCAACTCGATGTCCTCCGAGAGCTACGACCCAAGGCGAAAGCTGCCATGGTGGCCGAGGCCCGCCGGGACCCCGCTTGGAGGGTGCTTCGCACCATCCCGTTCCTGGGCCCCGTCCGTGTCGCTCTGATCCTGGCCACCATGCGCACGCCCTGGCGATTCCGGACCAAGCGCAATCTCTGGGCCTACTGCGGGCTGGCTGTCGTGACGCATTCCAGTGCCGACTATGTCCTGGTGGATGGCCAGGTCGTGAGGCGGCGGCGTGCGCCCATGACCCGTGGGCTCAACCGCAACCACAACCGGGAGCTCAAGGACGTCTTCAAGGGCGCGGCCACGGCCGCCACAGGACGGCCGGGCCCCTTGCGGGATTACTACGAAGCGATGATTGCCCGGGGGATGCGGCAGGAACTCGCCCGGGTCACCCTGACCCGCAAGCTCGCAGCCGTCACCCTGCGGTTGTGGAAGAAAGGAGAACGCTACGATCCAGCGAAGCTAACCGTGCAAGCGCACTAGCGCCCAGACTCCACGAGGCCGTGGTAGGGGACATTCCCCT
>JBDHGR010000726.1:0-2080 GCA_039589815.1 Gemmatimonadota bacterium
AAGAGCTCCCCCTGCTTCGCGTGGTCCCCGGTAATAAACCCGTTTGATTCTGCTCCAATGACAATTCCGGCAATGGTGCCGAGAACGGCCCCGGCGACAACGAGGGAGGTTCTGGTCTCACGGACTTCAAGGCGGTTCACCGAAGAGAGAGGAACGGTTCTATCCACGATTCGCTCCACGTGGATCGTATCATTCAGGAACCCGGTGAAGGTTCCGGCGAACCCCTCAGTCGTGGCTGTGTAGATCTCGGTGGGCGCCGCATGATTAAAAAGGAAGGGGTCGGAGGAATACCTCCAAGTATCACCCAGATCGTAATAACCCCCGGACACCCCTGGATTCGCGGAAGTGGAGGTCACTCTCCTGCCCTGTCGAGTCCAGACGATGATGACTCCGCACCCGCCTGAGACATTGTACTGGACCGGGGTACTGGTCGGGCTGTTATAGATCTCGATGCCTTCGATCGCCTCGGGATCGATAAGCTGATCAAGGAAGGCAGTGTTCTCTAAGCCGATTAGGTCCACCGGCCCACCCTGGTAGGCCATCAGCCCATCGACCCAAACCGCCGGCAGGCACACCTCACTCGGGTTATCGGTAAAACTGAGGCTCCGACTTCCTGCCAGGATCACGACGTTCTGGGTACCCATTCCCAGTCCCCCCCTCACCTGGACACCGGCCATCCCCCGGAAGAGGTCGGTCGTGTAGAGCGGGGGACGTTCCTCGATCTTCTCCCGGGTAATGAAGAACCCTCCGGTCTGCTGTCGCCGTTGGTAGAATCCGACCGTTTCCAGGGCGACACTTCGGTCTTCCACGGAGACCTCGATGGGATCGAGTTCGATGGGCTCCACTGAAAGGGTAAGGTCGAGGGTCAGGATCTTGCCTTCCTCAACCTCCACCCTCTCCTCCCTGGAAGTGTAGCCGAGGAGTTCCAGGGTAATGGTGTACTCTCCGGGAGGAACGTTTTGGAAGAGGAACCGCCCATCGGAGCCCGTAACCCTCAATATACCCAAGGGTGCGAATCTCACCCCCACACCCTCCAAAGCGTCGTTTCCGTCGGCATCCCTTATGCTGCCCTGGACTCGACTCATCTCAACTCGGGTTGGGTCCTGAGCGAAGATGCAGGCCGGGAGGGCCGCGGATGCGAGAACGGCTGCAAGGAACAGAGTTGGGGCGGCTCCCACTTCATCCTCCAGGCCGATTGGGGAGAACACTATACCTCAATATAGATACGGGAGGGGTTCCCGACATTACCTCTCGGCCATACCCGCAACACAACCCCAACACGCGCCCCAACTGCGTCAATCCGTGTGCCAAAATCCACGGTTTCTGGCGGTTGGGTGGACACCGCCGGCTTCCTAAGTCCCGAAGACTTTCGGTAATTCGCCACGATCCGTGTCGATGGACCCGCCCATCGACAAGACGTGGTCAGAGACCAAACCTGGCACCCGATGACGGGGTCGCCGTTGTCGTAGTAAAGAAAGGCGGCCCTTGGGGGAGTAGAACCTCGCCCGAGGCCGGTTCAGGAAGAGAACTCGCCGGTGGCGGATTTTTCGGAGCCCAGGAGTTTCTGGTCGAACTCCTGGGTTTCTTTTAGCTGCCTGACCTCCTCGGCGAGACCTTGGATCTGCTCGGTCAACTCCTGGAGCTCCCCTCGGGGTTGGCCAAGGGGGTTCTGCCCGGACTCTCGAAGGGCATTCGCTAGCGTTTCCACCAGAGGTTTGAAGGCGTAGCGAGTGGTGAGAATGATCGTCAATCCAGCAATGGGGATGAAGAAGATCGAGAAGACTGCCAGTAAAGGGATGAGAACTTCCATACCCGGATTTCCTCTGTTAAGGTCTGTGAAACCACCCTACGGACTGGTCTTCGTTGGGTTTCGCCTGGAGCCGCTCGCGGATCTCTAATCCTAGCCCGCAAGGCCTGCATCCCTTTGGAACCACTCGCCCCTGTTCCCGGCCTCCCATAGCTTCGACCTGGAAAAAGGAGATCCCCATTCTGGGAGTCGGAAATGCGAACTGCGCAGCTCTGTAGTGCGGCCCTTGTCTTCTCCGCCTGGTCGTGCGGCGGGCCGGAGCCCCTTCCGTCC
>JBDHGR010000727.1:0-2077 GCA_039589815.1 Gemmatimonadota bacterium
CAAGGTCCCGCTGCGGGATGTTTCCCAAAGCTATCCTTCCACAGAGTTTTTCTTACCCAGCGCGATTCTCAAAGTCGATGTGGACAACGCGCATCCCATCGCATATGGAATGGAAGAAACCGCCAGCGTCCTCTCCTATGACAGTCCGGTCTTTGATCTCCTCGACACCGATGAGATGAATTCAGAAGAAGCCAACGCCTTTCTGTCGGGTCTGAGAGTCGTCGCAAGTTATCCCAACAGCAACCCTTTCATGAGCGGTCGTCTTATCGGAGATCACATCTTACACAACAAGCCGGCTTTGGTCGAAGTCGAGTGTGGGAAGGGCAAGATCATACTATTCGGCTTTCGACCCCAGAACCGCGCTCAAACTCATGGGACTTTTATGCTGTTATTCAACTCCTTGTACTATGGTCCCGCATCTACTGGGGCAAACTGACCGCACCGCCGAACCTGTAACGCTCGAGCAGCCTCACGGAAGGGTTTCATTGCCCGGCGCACCCTTCTCCCGGGCTGCCTGGCTCGCCGGGAAGAAGTCCTAGAAGCGTGATCTCACGGGAGCTATGATTCGCAGCAGGGAGACACAGCTTGTGGTGACCACCTGAGCAAAACGAATAGGCCATAAGCCCCAACGGAGACCTGCAGCCCGGAGAGAAAGCCGGAGAACCCGTTTTCCTTGACCGGTGTCATCGAATCCCCAGACGGTGGAAGCCGAACGGAGAGAGGAAGAAGACCATGATCACGAAACCGATCCTACGGTGCTTTTGTCTGGTGGGGACCCTCGTGCTGTCCGCCCTCTCACCAATCCCGGCTTGTTCCCAGGTCCCGGCAGAAGCTGAAGCCCGGCTCAGGTCGATCTTTGAGACGAGCGAGTTCAACGCCCGGTCTTTCCAGGCGAGTTGGCTCGCGGATGGCTCGGGTTATACCGCATTGGAGGAGCCGCCCGGGGCCAGTGCTCGGGAGCTGGTTCAGTACGATGCTGCGACAGGCGAGCGCACCGTTCTGGTCTCCTTGCCCCAGCTTGTTCCTTCGGGGGCCTCGGAGCCCTTGGCCATCCAGAGCTATCAAATCTCACCGGACGGCAGCTGGCTGTTGCTCCAGACCGAGGGGGATGGACATTGGATGTTCGAGAAGGCGTCCGGGGAGCTTCGAGAGGTGGTGGCCGGTGCGGAAAGCAGTATTTCCCCCGACGGTGGCCGAATTCTCTTCGCCCGACAGGGGGACCTTCACGTCTATGACCTGGGGGCTGGAGAGGTGACCCGGCTGACCAGGGATCGGGATGTCGAGTCGGTTTCAAATCGTCGGGCTGTCTGGAGTCCCGATGGGACCCGAATCGCCTTCGTGCAGTCGGATTACACGGGGATCCGTATGAGGTCCATGCTGATCCCCACCGATCCCTCGTATCCGGAGGTTCAGCAGGTCCGCTTCGCCAGGGTGGGGGAGACCATCGCCACCCTCCGAGTGGGTGTTGTGGATGCGGATGGAAGCGAGATGCGTTGGGTCTCCATCCCATCGCCGGCGGAGGGTTTTTACCTGGGCCAGGTGAGCTGGGCCGGGAATTCCGACGAGCTGTTGGTGGAACAGTTCAGCCGGTTTCGGGACAAACGGGATTTCTTCATCGCCGATGTACGCACCGGGAAAGTCACCAGGATCTTCCACGAGTTCGATCCGGCCTGGGTTATCGCCAGCTACCGGCGGAATGCCGGGTTGGAGTGGACTCGTGGCGGCGACGCATTTGTCCTCCTGAGTGAGAAGGACGGGTGGCGGCACGCCTACGTCGTGTCCCGTGCCGGGGTGGAGGAGGCACTTCTGACGCCCGGTGATAGCGATGTCATCGAGCGTGGAATGGTAGATGAGGCAGGGGGCTGGTTCTATTACTTTGCTTCTCCTGACAATGCCACCCAGCGCTATCTCTATCGTGTTCGTCTCGACGGGGACGGAAAGCCCGAGCGGGTGACCCCCACAGACCAGCCCGGAACCCACACTTACGACTTTTCCCCCGATGCAAGGTGGGCCTTCCACACCTACTCGACCATCGACACGCCGCCGGTCATCGAACTCGTCGAGCTGTCGGATCACC
>JBDHGR010000728.1:0-2073 GCA_039589815.1 Gemmatimonadota bacterium
CCTTGTGGATATCGGGACTCGGGACCACCGACTCTCCACGTCTCACCCGCACTCGAACACAGGCCGAGGCCGAAGCCATCTCAGCCCTGGGAGATCGCGGCGTGACCTTGGGACCGAGTTGGATCCCCCTCTTTTCCGTTTCCGCTGAACGTCCCCTCTCACACCGATTCGTCTGGGAGGAAGGTACGGAGGAAGAGTACCTCGGGCTGGTGGGAACCTTCCTCAACTCACCCGGTTGGCGGGTCCGCTTCGTGAGCTTCGAGGTTCCTCCCGAGGAGAGAGCCGAAGCGTACACCGTTGGCTTCTACGATTCCGGCGCTACACCCAGGGTGAGCCATGATCTCCCAGAGGGACGCCCCGGAGAAACCCTCTCCGAAGCACAGGCCAGGGGCTTGGCTGTTGAGGTCGTCGAATCCCAGTTGGAGTTTTCCGCAGAAACCGTGCGGGAGATCTCTGCCGATGAGGCCGTCCGCCCTGACCGGACTGACTGGGTCTTTACCTTCGCGGCCACAGAGGGATATCCCTTGGGGGAAGGAGAAGGGCGACTGGTGGTGGGGATCGCAGGAGACGAGGTGGTGGGCGCCGGCCGTTTTGTCCACATACCGGAGGAGTGGGAGCGGGACTGGCAGGCCAACGAGAGCCTGCGCCAGCTGCCGAGCCTGGTGATGGTGGCCTTCGTTCTCTTTCTCGCCCTGGGGGCCGCAATCCTGGCCGTAGTCAGGTGGGCCCGCGGATCGCTGGTCACTCGTCCTCTCCGTGTTCTTTCAGTGCCTTTAGCGGTCATCCTCCTGATCAGCGGGATCAACGAGTGGCCCAACGCCGTAGGGATCTTCACTACCCAGGCCTCCTTCTGGAATCAGGCGGTAATGGTCATCCTGGGGATCGGCCTTGGATCCATCGTTCTGGCCATCAGCTTGGGCCTACTCGCCAGCTTGGGGCATACCTGGATCCAGGCCAGTCCCCAGCGTGTCATGGCGGCCGGGACGGTAGGGCTGGCCGTAGGCCTCGCCCTCATCGGGGGCTCGGAGGCACTCTCTGGATTGGGCTCATCAGGTCCCCCGGGTTGGCCGGATTATGGGGGAGCGGTAACGTATCTTCCCTGGGCTTCCGTGGCCCTCGGAGGCCTGGTTCAGTACCTGGCCCTGGCTTCAATCGCTCTCCTTCTCATGGGGTCTCTGGAGAGCCTACAGGGCACGAAGTGGTCCTGGGCCGCCATTCCCCTCGTCTTGGTAGTCGGATTGGCCATCTCCTCCAATCCACCCGGCGCGGGTTGGTTCTCCTGGATCGGAGGCGCGGTCTCAGTTGCAGCAGCCATAGGAGTCCTCTGGGGCCTTTGCCGGAGGCTTGGTTGGGCCATTCTACCAGGCGCCGCGTCGGCTCCTGTCTTTCTGGACCTGGCTGAAACCATACTGAGGAACCCCTTCCCGGGCAGTATTCTAGGGGCCACCCTCGGGATAGCCGGGGTAGTGGTGGTGATGAACCGATGGGCCCGGGCCGTGTAAGATCCACTCGCGAGCACCACCCAAAGCAGGCTATAATCCGGAGCCCCTTCTTCGCTGACACCAACCATGGAGAGTCAGGAATCATGTTCTCCCGCGACACCTACGTAGCCCGTCGGGACACCCTCATGTCCCAGTTCGATGGTGGCCTGATCCTGTTCTTGGGCAATAACGACAGCCCAATGAACTATACCGACAATCCCTATCACTTCCGGCAGGACAGCACCTTCCTCTACTACTTCGGGCTCGACCAGGCAGAACTGGCCGCCATGATCGATGTGGACGCGGGTCGCACAACGATCTTCGGAGACGAGTTGAGCATCGACTATATCGTATGGATGGGCGACCTTCCGACCATCGCGTCGAGGGCGGAAAGGGTGGGGGTAACCGACACACGACCCCGGACCGAGCTGGCCGAGATCCTGGGACGGGCCGTGTCCGCTGGCCGGGCCGTCCACTTCCTCCCTCCCTACCGGGCGGAAACCAAACTCGACCTCATGGACCTCCTGGTTATCTCACCGGAGGAGGCGGCGACCGAAGCGTCCGAACAGCTCATCCAAGCGGTGGTGGCTCA
>JBDHGR010000729.1:0-2070 GCA_039589815.1 Gemmatimonadota bacterium
CGGGAACGGGAGAGCACGGCATGGGCGCTGTCAGGGAGCTCTGCCCGGGCGAGTACACCGGCTACCAGGATGTTCCCCTTGAGGCGCTCGAATTCCTGAAACTGTGGTGGGACCAGGTCCAGATAATCCTCCAGGGCAGACCAAGCATCCTCGGGATCCGGCTCCGGGGCCTGTGGATAGGGGGCCGAAAGGAGCCAAAGACGGCATTCCCGAAAGGACGGGTTGTTGGGGAATCGAGTCCGGCCCTGGTCACAGTATTGAACCGCGTCCCGAATGTTCTCCAGGTCGTACGATGTGGCATAGAGGCGAAGGAGTACCTCTGACGCTGCCCGATAGAACTCGTCAGCTTCGAGAGCCCGTCGAGCGGCCAGGTTGGCTCCCACGAGGTCAGGTTCTTCGGAGCGAAGGACG
Source organism: Gemmatimonadota bacterium (assembly GCA_039589815.1). Classification (GTDB taxonomy): domain Bacteria; phylum Gemmatimonadota; class Gemmatimonadetes; order Longimicrobiales; family Gaopeijiaceae; genus JABDNZ01. The sequence goes on from JBDHGR010000729.1 coordinate 412, forward strand.
CTGAGGAGGTTCCAGCCGTCCGCTAGTTTTGGGTCCAGTCGAGTGGCCTCCTCCAGGTCCGTTTTCGCCTGTTGGAACACCCGGTCGGCTTCGGAGGGGTCAGGAATGAGGCCCATTCGCCACCGGAAATATCCCAGGGAACCCCGGGCCATGTATGCATCCGAGAAACGGGGGTCCAGGGCCAGAGCCCGATCGGCGTATGCCACGCCGGCATTCAACCAGCTCTCTGCTTCGGCGGGTCCTTCCCGGGCCGAAAGCTGCGCCCAGCGAGCGGCCAGGGACGCTCTGCGGCTGAGAGGTGGTGCCCAGGCGGGGTCGGCCATCTCCGCCTCGGCGTATAAGGAATCCGCAGACCTGAATGCACGGACCACGTCCTCTCGATCTCCTTCTCTCAGCGCAACTTCGCCGTCCTCTCTTCGACGCTCCCCCCTTTGGAAGAGGGCCCATGCTGCCACATCATCGGTGCCCCGGCGAACCTCCCGGAGTTGAATCTCCTCTCCCAGCCAGTCACGCAGAAGGACACTCACCTCACTTGCCAGCCCTTCCTGGAGGCCAAATAAATCCTCGGCTGGCCGCTCCAGGGTCTCCCGGTTCAACTCGGTTCCGCTTGCCCCGTCTACCAGGGTGACATTCACCCTCACCTCCTCGCCCCGGCCTTCGACCACTCCGTCGACGATTGTCCCCGCTCTCAGTGCCTTGGCGATACTGTCGAACGGGACAGTAGACTCCCGAAAGCGCTCCGAGGCGCTGGTGGTGAGGACATTCAGACCCTGGTTCTCGGAGAGCTGGTCGATGAGGGATTCGGTGAGGCCGTCGGCGAGATAAGAGAGGTCTTCACCTCGGCTCTGGTCACGAAAGTACAGGACCGCCACCGTCCGGACCGGAAGCCCCAGCGCCTCACCAGCGGCCTGGCGGGCTTCGGTCGCTAGATGGGACCGGACGGTCCTTGCAGTGAAGCCCAAGGTCCCCAGCGCCACGACAACCAGGAGTGCGATCTCGAGTTTGGTGAACTCCTGATTGCCCTTCTCACCGTGAAACCACCCTGTGATGGTGGCGACCAGCAGTCCGACGAAGTAGAGAATCAGGAGGATCCGGTAGACGATCTCCGGAAGCACACCCCGGTCGATGACCTCGCCGAAAATGCTCACTACCACCCAGCCAGCAACGGCGTAGGAGGCCACGATCTGAACCAGGCGGCGTTCTTTCAGTTCCTTCCAGGATAACAAGAGGCGTCTTCCTGACCGGGGAATATCGGTGCCCACCTGCCCACAATGGGTCTGGGCCGGTGAGGATACCCACCATATGAAAAAAAGTTGAGCCTGAGCCCTCCCGAAAACGGGCACCCCCTTTCGGAGGCACCCGTCCTCGGTCAGCTCAGACCGCAACGATGGTTCATCGAACCACGAACGACCCTTCCGCCGATGCGTTACCCACGGTAACCACCACCGAGTAGGTGCCGGGTCCCACCCTGGCCACTCGGCCGCGGCCACCGGCTGGGGCCGGTTGATCTTCCCCTCTCGAGAGATCCCAGTCCACCGCCTGGAGGCCGATCTCTGCAGGCCCCGAGATTTCCCGGACCATGTTTCCGCTGCTGTCTCGGATCTGGATCAGGGCCTGTCGAGCGGGGCTTCCCACCCAGTACTGGATGCCGGCCGATCC
>JBDHGR010000730.1:0-2068 GCA_039589815.1 Gemmatimonadota bacterium
ACCGCCATCCGAACAGCTACCCCGTTTGTGACCTGCTGGAGGATCACCTGGTTCGGCCCGTCGGCAACGTCGCTGTCGATCTCAACACCCCTGTTCATGGGGCCCGGATGTAGAATGAGGATGTCTCGTCCGGCTGCGTCCAGTCGTGCCTGGCTGACTCCGAAGAACCTGTTGTACTCCCTCAGACTCGGGATGTAGCCACCCTTCATCCTCTCCAACTGGAGTCGGAGCACGTTGAGGACGTCGGCCCATTCCAGGGCCTCCTCCACCCTTGGAAAGACCTTCACTCCCAGCTCTTCGATTCGCATGGGAAGGAGGGTTTTGGGCGCGCACACCGCCACCTCGGCTCCCAGCTTCAACAACCCGAAGAAGTTGGACCGGGCCACCCGGGAGTGGAGGACATCGCCAACCACACAGACTTTCAAGCCTTCTATTCTGCCCAGATGGTCGCGCATGGTGAGCATGTCCAGGAGGCCTTGCGTCGGGTGCTCGTGACGACCGTCGCCGGCATTGATGACGTTGGAAGGAATCCGTTCGGCGAGGAACTTGGCTGCCCCGGAAGCCCCATGACGCATGACAACCATGTCGATGCGCATGGCCTCGAGGTTCCGGGCGGTGTCCACCAGCGTCTCGCCCTTCACCACAGAGGATCCGGCCGCAGAAACGTTAACCGTGTCGGCCGAAAGCCTTTTCTGCGCGAACTCGAAGGAAACCCTGGTCCTGGTGGAGGCTTCGAAGAACAGGTTCACGATGGTCTTTCCGCGAAGCACCGGAACCTTCTTGACCCTCCGCTCCGACACGTCCTTGAACAGGTCGGCCGTATCCAGGACGGTGAGGATCTGTTCCTTACTCAGGGGCTCGAGACCGATGAGGTCCTTCCCCAGGGCAGAAGTAGTCTCAGTCACTGGGCCCCTCCTCCCCGCTGGCAGTCATGGGGTTTTCCTCCCCATCAGGATTCCGGAGCAGGTAAGCCCCCAGCTCACCGTCCAACTCAGGTACGAGGACCTCCACGTGGGCATTGGGCAAGTCTTCCTGAACCTTGCCCACGACGTCGGGCTGGATTGGCACTTCCCTGCCACCCCGGTCCACCAGGACACAAAGAAGGATCCTGGCAGGGCGCCCCCAGTCCATGAGCTCGTTCATGGCTGCCCGTGCCGTACGGCCGGTGTGGAGGACATCGTCGACGATCACCACCGACGTATCGTCGATGCCTACCGGCGGAAGCTCGGACTCGCCGATGACCGGCCGGGGGCCGATGGTCATGAGATCGTCTCGATAAAAGGTGATGTCGAGACTGCCGGAGGGGATGTCGACTCCCGCGGCTCTCTCGATCTCTACTTTCAGAAGGGCGGCCAGTTGAACCCCTCTCCTGTGGATCCCCATGAGAACCAGGTTGGCGGTTCCGCCGTTCTTCTCCACCAGCTCCCTGGCCATGCGGGACAGGGCCCGTTCAACGGCCTCCTGATCCAGGAGGCACACTCGTTGGGACTCGGTCATGAGTCTCCCTTCTAAGGTTTAAGGGGCCTTCGGCGGCGGGAAAGTAGGCGGGATCCAGAGGCCTGTCAAAGATCGGGTTTTGGCCTGGGAGGAGGAGGCTCCGGGCGATTTGTGGAAGGCAGAGTCAGCGCCGGCGGAAGGCCTCTTCCCCCACCCTCTGGAGGAAGGTCCGATCGCCCTGGCCCTCCCCCTCGCTCACGGCCCAATCGTAGGAGAAGAGGATGACACCTCGGGTACCCAGGCTCCCGGCGATGCGGATTTTGTCGATGGTTCCCCTGTAGGTGTTCCGATACACGCCCACCCCCGCCCACACCCGGTTTCGCCCGGCCGCTTCGACCGCATCCTGAATCTGGGTTTCGAAAACGTCATTCTCGGGGGTGTAGGCCATGGGTGCGATAGCGTCGAGGATTCCGGCCTCCAGCCAACCCTTCCAGTCCTGGAAACGGTTCATGTAGGCGTCTTCGGCGTTCGGGAATACGGCTGCGGACACCGTCAGGTCGGGCCTACGCTTCTTCACGCCGTGGTAGATGCGCTCAACCAGTCCGGTGATCTGGGCCCGGCGGAACTCTCC
>JBDHGR010000731.1:0-2065 GCA_039589815.1 Gemmatimonadota bacterium
AAAGATCTCCGGCCATGGGGAGAGCCCTTGCTGAATGGAATGCCTAAGTCTCTTAGGCGTCCTACGGGCTCATGAGGAAGGAGGTTTCAGCGCCGAGGGAGGTCACCGAGATGGACAACCAAGGCCAGGTTACTGCCGGCAGTGGCAGCCCATGCTTTCTTTGTTCTCCCAAGCTGCCATGGTAACGATGGTCGCCGTTCGCACCGCATTCCTGAGCCCGATCAGCCCATCGGTAATCCGGGCCACCCGATAAAAATTTTCAATTTCCGTTTCCAGGGCCCTGAGCTCCCGGATGGCCCGGGAAAGGCGGTCGGTGGTTCTGACCAACCCCACGTAGTTCCACATGATGTGTTTGATGCTGCTGAGATCCTGGGTGATAAGGGCCGGATCCGGGGGTTCGCCCCCGTAGTCCTGCCAGGGAGGGATGTCCTGGGCGGAACGGGGAAGGTGGGAAGGGAGGTGCGCCTCGATATGCTCGGCTGCTCGCCTTCCCCAAAGCAATCCTTCCAGCAGGGACGTGCTGGCCAAGCGGTTGGCGCCGTGGACGCCGGTGCACGCGACCTCCCCTGCGGCATAAAGGTCGCTGATGGTGGTCTTGCCCCATTCATCCGCCCACACTCCTCCGCAGAAGTAATGAGCGGCTGGTACCACCGGAACCAGCTCGGTGCTGATATCGACCCCATAATCCGAGCCGGTCCGATAGATGTTGGGGAACTGTTCCCTGATCCTCTCGGCTGGGATAAAGGATCGAAGGTCCAAATAGACGTGAGGCATATCAGTCTTCAGCATCTCGTCATGAATGCTGCGGGACACCACATCTCTGGGAGCCAGGTCCTTCCAGTCCGGGCTGTACTCCTGCATGAATGGTTCGCCGTCGGCCCGGACCAGTCTGGCTCCGGCGCCCCGCACGGCCTCAGAGATCAAGGCATTCGGCTCATGGGGGTGGTAGAAGGTAGTGGGGTGGAACTGGACGAACTCGTTGTTTATGACGCGAGCACCGGCCCTATACGCCATGGCGAGTCCGTCCCCCTGGGCCCTGGCCGGATTCGTGGTACGTAGGAAGATCTGGCCCAGTCCCCCTGTGGCCAGAATGGTCTTCTTCGCCAGGCACCGGATCACCCGGCCCTCCGCGTGATTCAGAACATACGCTCCCAGGCAGGAAAGAGGATCGTAGACGGCCGATCTGTCCCGAGCGTGGTGTGAAGGAGTCAGGAGGTCAATCGCGGTGTGCTCAGCCAGAAGGGTGATATTCGGATGACCCGCCAACCTCTCCTGAAAGGCCAGCTGGACAGCCTTTCCTGTGGCGTCAGCGGCGTGCACGATCCTGGCTTCCGAGTGACCGCCCTCCTTCACAAGGGAAAGTGTGCCATCATCGTTACGGTCGAACTCGACCTGCACCTTGTTGATGAGGAGCTCTTCCAGGAGGCCAGGACCGTCTTCGGAGAGTACCTTCACCGCCTCTGGATTGCAGTGGCCTGCACCGGCGTGCTCGATGTCCTTGGCCAAGAGCTCAGGTGAGTCGTTTTCACCCTTGAATACGATTCCGCCCTGGGCCCAGTAGGTACTGGACTCCTTCGAGTCCCGGCCCAGACTGACCAACGTCACCTGCAGGCCGGCGTCGGCGAGCTCCGTGGCTGCGGTGGCTCCGGCGATCCCGGATCCGATGATCAGGACATCGGTCTCGATCTTCTCGGTCATGAACTTTGCCTGGGACGAATGGTCATTGATCCCGATCCGGGCGCCACCAGAAGCGCTCTTCCGAGACACAGCCGTTGGAATCGAAACGTACACCCTCCCCTTCCAGCCGTGCCCTCTGCAGTGGCCCCGCGCTGGTGGGGAGCTTGAGGGTAGATAGCCCTCCCTCCCGGTTCACGACCCTCCACCACGGGAGGTCCGTGCCGGGTTTCAGTCGATTCAGAATCCACCCCACGCCACGGGCAGCCCGGGGTTGGCCGGCCATGGCGGCAACAGCCCCATAACTGGTGACCTTCCCTTCGGGAATCTGGGCCACGGTTCTGAGAACGGCTTCCTGAAAAGCGGACATGTCAACAAAGTGGGCTTGGCT
>JBDHGR010000732.1:0-2060 GCA_039589815.1 Gemmatimonadota bacterium
TGGCCACCCGGAACGGTCATCTGGTGATGAAGTCAGGACAACTCTACGATGTAGAGGCTCTCATCCGTGCGTCGGAGGGGAAAGTAGGCCCGACAAGGCCCTAAGTACCCCGTTTCGTAATTACGCTCGCATTCGAACGCCGATCGGGATGATTGGAGGATATCCACTGGATGAGTATCTAGTCGTCCTTCAAGCTCTTGATGGGGTCCAAGCGCATGGCCCGGTACGCGGGCGGGTACGACGCCCCGAGCGAGACTACAGCCAACACCAGCGCCACCACCACGTACGTCAACGGATCCAGCGGGCTCACCTCGTAGAGGAAGCTACGCATCAAGCTCCCCGCAGCCAGGGCGACCAACAAGCCGATCGCCACGCCGGGCAGCGTCAGACGCACTCCTTGGCCCAGTACCATGAGCAGCACCGAGCCCCGGCTCGCGCCCAGGGCCAGGCGCACGCCCAGCTCCTTTGCCCGGCGGCTCACCGCGAATGACATCACGCCGTAGATCCCCACCGCACCAAGCAGGAGGGCGAGCGCGGCGAAAACGCCGAACAGCGACTGGGCGAAGCGGCCGATGCCCAGGCGGGCCCGGGCGATATCCTCTAGCGTCCGCACCTCGAATATCGGTACCTCCGGATCCAGCCGCCGCACGATCTGCCGGATGGTGGGAAGCACGCCGTAAGGATCCCCTGCCGACCTGACGACGACGCTCATCTCCAGGCCGGGATCCGCCCGAAAAGGGAAGTAACATGCCGGCGGAGCCGGGCGAGTAGGGTTACCCCCTGCGATGTCGCCCACAATCCCGACCACCAGGAGGCCATCTTCGGTCATCCAATCGGGTCCAACAAGCCGCCCGAGAGGGTCCGCTCCCCGGAAGAGCTCCCGGGCCAAGGTCTCGTTGATGAGGACAGAGCTTATCTGATCGTCGGCGAACTCCGATCGGTCCAGCCAGCGGCCCGCCACCAGCGGGACGCCCACGGCGTCGAAGTATCCGGGCGACACGCTGCGCATGGACACGAAGTAAGCAACCCGCTCGGGATCTCCGAAGACCGGGAAGTTGGTGAGGTTGTAGCCTCCCAGGAGGGGAAGGCGGTTGACCGTCCCCACCGCCTGGATCCCCGCCACCGGTTCCAGATCCTTGATGAGCTGGTCGAAGAAATGATTGACGGCGGTGACCTCCTCGTATTTGGCCTGGGGCAAGGAGACGTTGAAGGTCAGGACACGCTCCACGTCGGAGACGCCCAGCTCCACCTGCTGCATGCGCCATAGGCTGTTGGTCAGCAGGCCCGCCCCGGCGACGATGAGCACCGCCAGCGCGACTTCGGCCATTACCAGGACTCTGCCCAGACGGCTCCCCCGCGCCGACGATCGGCGAGCCCCTTCCTTGAGCGAGCCCTGGAGCCTGTCGGGCCGGCTCCGGAGCAGAGGGACCAGACCCACCAGCACGCCCACCACCAGGGAGACCACCAGTGCCAGGACCAGGGTGGTGCCGTTGAGGGCGATTTGATCCGCCCGCTGCAGCGAGCCACCGTACAGCGCCACCAACAGGTCCACACCCCAGTAGGCACCCGCTACCCCCAGCGCCCCTCCCATGAGGGAAAGCACCAGCCCCTCGCTGAGGAAGTGGGAAAGCAGCCCCACCCGGCTGGCCCCCAGGGCATAGCGGACCGCCAGCTCGCGGTGCCGGTTCTCGGCGCGGACGATGAGCAGATTCGCAACGTTCACGCACGCGATCAGGAGCACCAGCCCCACCCCACCCGCCATCATGAAGAGGGACTGGCGATTCCGGCCCGTCACCCGGGTTCGAAGTGGATCCGCCCACGTGAACCACCCGTCGTTGGGCTCGGGGTACTCCTCCACCAACCTGTCGAAAATCCCCTGGAGCTCCACCCTCAGTACCGCCAGCTCGGCTCCCTCGGCCAGGCGACCCACGGCGTTGTATCTTCGTGAGCCACGACCGAGATCTGCTCCCTGGTGCTGGAGAGGCATGAGGATCTGAGGATCCCCCGGGAAGCGGAACTCGCGAGGCGCCACCCCCGCGACCTGTACCGGCTCGGAGTTG
>JBDHGR010000733.1:0-2058 GCA_039589815.1 Gemmatimonadota bacterium
ATTCTGGGCCTCCTGGCTTCCTAACCTCTCGTAGCACTGGCCCATCTGAACGAGGGCTTTCGCCGCAAGCGTCCCGTCAGCGGCAAACTCCAGGGCGATCCGCTGGTAGAGGTCAATGGCGGCCCTCAGGTCCCCGTCCGCCTGTTCCTTCACCAGTGCCTACTGAAACAGATCGTGGCCGGTCTGGGCCAGAGCTGGGCCGACCGTGAGTAGGGTCAGTGAAACGCAGACCAGACCAACTCTCAGAGTCTTCATTTTCATCTCCCGACCATTGGAGCCGTTGTTCCCGACAAGATGGGATCACCGGGGACCCGGGGTGTCACAAGGCGAATGGCCTGGCGTACGTAAACCGGACGAAACCCCCAACCAAGCCGTCCTGGACCTGTCACGGACATGTCACGGCCTCACGGAACGAACTTGTATCCAACCCTGTGGACCGTCTGGAGATACCGGGGATCCCCTGGGTCCTCTTCGAGCTTGGCCCGGAGAGCCGCGATGTGATTGTCCACTGTCCGGGTTGTTGGGAATTTTCCGTAGCCCCACACTTCCTCCAGGAGCTCATACCGGCTGACCACCTCCCCTGCCCTGCACGCCAGATACCGGAGGACCCCGAATTCCTTTGGGGTCATCTCCACCGGGTTTCCTCCCTTCCGTGCCATGTACTGGGGAAAGTCCACAACCACGTCCGAGAAGCTCAAGGTATCGGGAGGAGCCGAAGCGCTGTCGGAGCGCCGAAGGAGGGCTCGGACCCGTGCCTTCAACTCCCGAATGGAAAAGGGTTTGGAGACGTAATCGTCGGCTCCCAGGTCCAGGCCGAGGATGCGATCGGCCTCCTCCCCCCGGGCGGTGAGCATGAGGATCAGAACCGAGTTCCCGTCGTCACGGAGCTTTCGGCAGATCTCGTAGCCGCTGAGGGTGGGGAGCATTAGGTCCAGGACGATCAGGTCGGGGTCCTCTTCCTTGGCCAGGCGGTAACCCTCCCCACCGTCTTCAGCAGTAAGGACCTCGTACGATTCCGCCGTGAGGTTGTCTTTTAGCCCCCGGAGGATGGCCAGGTCGTCTTCGATCACAAGGATGCGACTCATGCCTCGCTTCCGTTCAGTGGGATGTGAAGGGAGAAGGTGCTCCCCTCTCCGGGCACACTCGTCACGGTGACTCTGCCGTCATGACCCAGAGCGATGTGCTGGACCAGGGTGAGGCCGAGGCCTGTTCCGGGAATGCGATCATTCTCGGGGCTCGACACCCGGTAGAACCGCTCGAAGATGCGAGGCACTTCAGTCGGTTCGATTCCTACGCCCCTATCGGCCACCTCGATGACTGCTTCTCCATCATGGGATCTCAACCGAAGCACGATATCCCGGCTATCCCCGGAATACTTCATGGCGTTCGCCAGGAGATTCAGGATGGCTTGCTCGATGGCGTCCCGGTCCACGCGTGCGGGGGGCATTCCCGCTTCAACCTCCAGCTTGAGCGCGAATCGTTTCTGCTCCAACGGGTATCTCATGGCCCGAGCGGTCACCCGGACGATCTCCTCCAGAGATTCCGGCTCCCTCCGGTAGGTTTTCTGCCCCCGCTCGATCTTCGAGAAGTCCAGGACGTTGTTCAGGAGCCGAGTCAGCCGTTCGCTCTCATTCACGATGGTCTCGAGGTACTCGCTTTGCGTCCCCTCATCCCCCGCTCCTCCCTCGTGCAGCGTTTCGGCGAACATGCGAATGGCCGTCAGGGGTGTCTTGAGTTCATGGGAGACGGCGGAGACAAAACGGGACCGGGTCTCAGCAAGCTCCACTTCCCGCCGGATATCACGCCAAAGGAGGTAGGCACCGAAGAGGGTAACGCCGAGGACCAGCATCAAACCCACCGAATAGAACCACCGGCGGATGCTTCCCGCATCGTTGATGGTGTCGGCATTGCCTGGGAAGAAGTCAACGAAGATCCCGGGGAAGTCAGTCCCCAGCGGCTCTCCAGGAGAGGTTGGGCCTATGCTGAGCGAGATCTCTCCAGCCACACTGATGAAGACGGGTGTGCTGGATTCCAATGAGCGGAGAATGGGGTCGGCTC
>JBDHGR010000734.1:0-2031 GCA_039589815.1 Gemmatimonadota bacterium
CCCGATGAGGACCGCTGATGTGCTCCAGACGGAGAGGCGCCGGGGGAGGGAGTCCGGCACAGAAAGCCCTGGATAGGCACCGCCGTTGGAGTCAGGGATTTCGGGCGGGCCGTTCCCGGGTTGGTCAGGCATCCCCCGTTCGTTCCCTTTCCAGGACCCCGGTGAGACACCCTATGCTTCCAGCAGCCTTCCCGATCTCGCCAACCTCAATGGTCCTGCAGGTGATTCCCAGGTCTTCATAGAAGCCTTCGGTGGCGGGGTTGGCCGCCGGCATCAGGATCTCCTTTGGGCCGAGAACGACGAAGTTCAGGGCGAAGCCCCGCCTCGCCTCCTCCTCGTCTGGAAGAAAGACCACGCGGAAGCCCGATGACTCCAGGGCTTCGATGGCGTCTTCGGGGAGCCGACCCTTCCAACCGATGGCCAGGTCACGGTCCACGATCCGCAGCTGCCCCATGAGGTGCATGGTGCCGGACGGCAGGTGGGTCCGAATCGCCCGAACACCCAGGTCTCCCAGCGTAGCCTTCACCTGATCGGCTCCCGAGGCGTTGGTCCGGAGCCCACGGGCCAGGAGGACTGTGTCGGGGGCTAGCCACATGAGGTCGGCCCCTTCGAAGGTGCCACGGCCTCCGACAGACCGGAGAATGGGGATCCCCATGTCTGCAAGGACCCGAGCCACCCAACGCTCCTCTCCGGCCCGGACAGCCGATGCCGGACGGCCGAGAATGGCCCCCTCCGGCGTCATGACGAAGAGGTCCGCCGCGAAGAGTTGGTTTGGCGGGGGAATGGAAGGAGGGTCGAGGTAGGAGACTTCCACTCCATGGGACCGGTAGGCCTGGGCCAGCGCATCATGTTGAACGACGATGGCCGTGGGATCGATCTCATCGAGCATGAGTAAGTTGGCGGGATCCTCGGCGATGGCTTCCATCTCCCGCCCCGGCCTGTGAAGGAGAACCGATTTGAGGGGGAGCCACTCCGAATCCAAACCGCAGGAGGTCCAAAGGGACCCCAGCTCGTCCCGGACCGAGGTAGCTCGCGCTACCCAACCGGGCCCGCCGTAGGCCGGCGGAAGGGGGGTATCGGGCATCGCTCTCAAAGTCCCTGGAAAAGGGGGAAGACCTGGGAGAAGAAGGCTTCCCGCAACCGGTTCAGGATGGCTCGGGTATCCGGTCGGGCCGGACCCGCTCCCGGTATCCCGTTGCTGTTGAAGGCGGCTATGGCCCCGGTCCTGGATGCAGGATCGATGTAGATGAAGGAAAAGAAAGCCTTCTGACTTCCGGTGTGGCCGACGTAGCTGACCCCCCCGAGCTCCTCCAGGAAAAAGGCCAGGGCCATGGATTCCCTGAGGCCATTCGCCTCCTGAATGTGGATTTCCTCGACCCACATCTCCTCCAGAGATTCCCTGGCCAAAACTCCCCGGTATGCGGCCCTATCCACATCCGACCCGGAGTCGGTCAGAAAAGCCAGATACCTGACCATGTCACCCAGGGGGGCGTTAAGGCCTCCGTTGGAGACCGTGATCCCAGTGTCGAAGTCCAGCCCGTTGGCTTTCGGAACGCCGTCCGAGATGGAGTAGTTGTTGGATCGGTAGGGGAGCAGGTGATAAGGGGTGTAGTCGAAGTAGCTTCGGCGCATACCAAGCGGCCGGAGGATGTTTTTCTCCACATACACCTCCCACTCTTCGCCGCTGACTTTCTCGATGACCTGGCCCAGGAAGATGATTCCCGGGTTCGAATAGGACCACCGGCTTCCGGGCGGAAAGAGGATTTCCGTGTAAGGCATCATGGCCACGAGCTGTTCCCACCGGGTGGGTTCGTGTGGGTGCCAGTCCTCTCCCCCTCCCCAGGGCCATGTGGGTCCTCTGAATCCGCTCGAGTGGCTCAGGAGGTGTCGGAGGGTAATCTGCTCCATGGACCCGAAGGGATTGTGAACCAGGGCCAATTCCGGCACGTATCGCGAGATCGGGTCTTCCAGGCTGATCAAAGCCCTGTCCCTGAGCTGGATGATGGCGATTCCCGTAAGGGTCTTGGTGAT